>VGYL01000216.1 GCA_016872975.1 Planctomycetota bacterium | reverse complement strand
GGGCAGACCGTCGGGACCGTGCTTGCGATAGAAGGTCGCGTGCTCGACCTCCCAGACGATCGGCCCTTTCTCCCCGTCTTTGATCCGGAACTTCTGCCCCTGCTGTTTCCGAAACACCGGCGAATAGGGCGCCAGATTCCGCACCTCACACGCCGGCAAGGCCTGCCGCGACAAGCGGGGATAGCGGCGTTTTCGGCCTCCTTTGGGCTTTTCCTGCCGGCCGGGATGCCGCAGGACCCGCGGCTCCTGCAGCCAGCCGGTGAAGTCGCGCGGAATCTCGCCCACGAAGTTCTGCCCCACCGCACTGACGCCGTCCAGGAACTCCCGCCCCCGGCCATAGAGTTCGTCGAACGTCCACGCCCGCACGCGAATCCCGTTGCCCAGGGCATGGGCGATTTGTGCCAAGGCGATCGGCTCGATGCTCTTACGCGGCAGGTCGGACAACTGGCCTTGGACATAGGTCCGCAGATGTTCCCGCGGCTCGCTCCGTCCAAAACAGTCATCGAATTCCCCCAGGAATGTTCCCAACGGCCGACCCATTCTCTTGATCTCTGCAACATCCATGTCGATCCTCATAAACTCATGGTTCACAAGGAGTTATCGACCGCCAACCATCGCTCCCTTGGGCCTGGTTCAAGAAACAGTCCTTTCGGGTAACAGAGAACGGGTGGCAGCGGCAAGCGCAGTCTTCGGAGCTTGCCGATGGTCTTGCTTGTCCGCCATCGGCAAGGCCTGCGCAAAGCCTGCGGCCTTGCCGCTGCCACCCACCCAGACTGTTACCCGGGTCTGAACCAGGCCCTCCCTTGAGCCTATCTCGCGCTGTCGTAGTACTACGACTCGTAGTAGTATCCAGGAAAATTCTGTTGAAAAACGCGCGGGCTGCGGTAGAATGGTTGGTTTCGGAACTGTTTGGGAGTCATAACCATGAAGGAAAAGATACATCCAAGGTACGACAAGGTCGTGGTCCGTTGCGGCTGCGGCAACACGTTCGAGACGCGCAGCACCGCCGACGAGATCAAGGCGGAAACCTGCTCGATGTGCCACCCGTTCTACACGGGCAAGCAGCGGTTCATGGATACCGCCGGCCGGATCGAGCGCTTCCAAAAGAAGTACGGCAGCTCGTACATGAAGAAGCCCAAAGAAGAGCAGCCCAAGTAGCTGCCGGGGCGTTGGGCCAGGAGCTCCTGTTCCCGCGGGCGCGGGTGCAGGGGCTTTTGATTTATGACGTTTGATTTTGCGGTTCCTGAGGCGTAGACGGGGCTTTCCTCTCCTATGGACAAAGAGTGGACCAGTGTGATTGCCATTCTCGACGATCTCGACGCACGCTATGGCGAGATCGAGCGGCAGATCTCCGACCCCGCCCTGGCCACCGAGACGGCCAAGCTGGTGGCCCTCTCCAAGGAGCGGGGCAAGATCCGGCCCCTCGTCTCGAAATACCGGGACTACAAGAAGCTCGTCGCCGGGATCGACGAGGCCCGGCAGATTCTCGAGGATGCGTCGGCCGATCCCGACCTCCGCACTATGGCCGAAGAGGAGATCGAGCAGTTGACCGCCCGCAAGGACAGCCTGCTGGAAGAGATCCAGAATACGCTGGTCATGGCCGACGAGATGCACGTGGATTCGGTCATCATGGAAATCCGGGCCGGGACCGGCGGCGAGGAGGCGGCCCTGTTCGCGCGGGATCTGTACGAGATGTACCTCCGCTATGCCGCCACGCGGCGCTGGCGGGTGGAGCAGCTCGACTTCAGTCCCTCGGAAAAGGGCGGCTTTCGCGAGGTCATCATCAGCGTCAAGGGCGAAGGGGTCTGGGCGGAGCTGGGCTACGAGGGCGGCGGGCACCGCGTGCAGCGCGTGCCCGAGACGGAGGCCCAGGGGCGCGTGCACACCTCGGCGGCCACCGTGGCGGTGCTGCCCGAGCCGGAGGAAGTGGATATCCAGATCAATCCGGCGGACGTGGTCGAGCACGTCAGCCGCGCCGGCGGGCCCGGCGGCCAGAACGTCAACAAGGTCAGCAGCGCCATCCGCCTGGAGCACGTCCCGACGGGCATCACCGTCAACATGCGCGAGGAGGCCAGCCAGCACAAGAACCGGTCCAAGGCCTGGCGGATTCTCCGCAGCCGGGTCTTCGAGCTGTACGAAAGCCAGCGCCGGGCCGAGCGGGAATCGCAACGCCGCACCATGATCGGCTCGGGCGACCGGTCCGACAAGATCCGCACGTACAACTTCCCCCAGAACCGCGTGACCGACCACCGGATCGGCCTGTCGCTGTACAACCTGGACAAGATCATCAACGGCGACATGCAGGAGCTGATCGCCGCCCTGCGCGAGCACGACCGGCAGCAGCGGTTGAAGAATCTGCAAACCGCGCAGCGGGCGGGCGCCCCGTCCAAGTAGATGTCGTAAAGGAAATCTGAAACCGCCAGGCGCGGAAATTCCAAATCCCAAATGCCAAATCCCAAACAAACCTCAATGACCAAAATCCAAAATTCAAAACCAGGAGCGTGGGCCTGCGATAGCGTTTCGGTCATTGGTGCTTTGGATCTGTTTGGAATTTGGTGCTTGGAATTTGGAATTTGATTTCTCGATTGACGTTTCGAATTTCAAACGTGGTCTGATATGATCGTCGTCGTCACAGGCATGGTGGGCCTCAATAAGAAGAGCTATGTGGAGGCGGTCTGCCGGATCGCGGGCCGCCACGGCTACCCGACCGTGCTGTGCAGTGTCGGCGACATGATGTACGCGGAGGCCCCGGACGTCCCGCCGGGAAAGATCCTCGACATCTCGCTGAAACGGCTGCACTCGCTCCGCCGCAGCGTGTTCAAGGACATCGTCCTGGAAGCCCGCCGGGCGCCCAATCTGATCGTCAACACGCACGCCACGTTCCGCTGGCGGCACGGGCTGTTCCCCGCCGTGGACTTCGATCAGATGCGCCAGCTCAACGCGGACATGTACGTCTGCCTGATCGATGGCGTCGCGGCCATGCATCTGCGTCTGCTCCAGGAGCACGCCGTCGAGCACAGCCTCAAGGCTCTGATCGTCTGGCGCGAGGAGGAGATCATCAGCACCGAGATGCTCGGCAAGGGCATCAACGACAAGGTCCCTTTCTACTGCCTGGCCCGCGGCAGCGAGCAGGAAACCACCGAGACCTTCTACCGACTCGCGTTTGAGCGGCATCTCAAGAAGGCGTACCTGAGCTTCCCGATGACGGCGGTGGCCAAGATCGAGGCCGTCACGAAAGAGATCGGCGCCTTCCGCCGGCGGATGAAGGAGTCGTTCATCTGCTTCGATCCGGGCGACCTGGAGGAGGCCCTGCTGCCGATCCAGGCCCGGCAGGCCCGCGAGCAGGGACTCGATTCGATTGACGTCCCGGTATTCGGCGAACCGGTCCGCCTGGATGTCGAAGAGGTCCTGCAGATCGAGCGGGATATCAACAACCAGATCTACGCCCGCGACTTCCTGCTGATCGATCAGGCGGACATGATCGTCAGTTTCGTGCCCGCTTTGCCGGACGGCCGGGCCGCCATCTCCAGCGGCGTCGAGCGGGAGCTCCAGCACGCCCACGAGGCCGCCAAAGAAGTCTACGTCATCTGGACCGCCCGGCAGCACCCCTCCGTCTTCGTCACCCAGACCGCCAACGCGGTCTTCTCCAGCGTGGACGAGGCCGCCCGGTTCCTCCAGGAAAAATACGCCGCCGAAGCGATCCCCGCGCCGAGCGGTCGGAATCCGTAGCCTCACTATGTCCTCATCTCATCGAAAAAAAGCACCGACATCTGAGGTCTTGCCTTGTCCCGAGTGCGGCAGGACGCAGATGGTTCGCGTCGTGGAAGATGCCCGGCTCGCGGATGGAGCGGTAGTCAAGAGGCTCGCGCACTACAAGTGCGGCTCCTGTGGCTCACGGTTCTTCGATGACGACGCCATGCATGCCATTCAGGCGGCCGGGCGCCGCGCCGCTCCTCGGCCAAGGCCGGCTGATTCCCACCCGGCAAGTACGGCAGCCATGGTGCGAAAGAGCCCCCATGCTGCAGCCCACCGTGATGTCGCCGCGGATTCCACTGGCGAAACATCCTTCCCTAATGAGTTTTGACGAACAAGTTCGGTAATCAGAACCCCGTGACGGGTGCTCTTCGTAGGGCGAGCGTCCCCGCTCGCCGAAGATGTCGTGCGAGGACGCACGACCTACGCGGAGAGCGGCTCGCGCGGCCATTGGCGAAGTTGCTCGTCAAAACTCATCAGGCTGACACGGTCCTGTACAACAGGTCGCGAGCGAGATTGCAGGAGAGGTAATCGTCGGTTACTATGGGGCCCCGGTTTAGAGTAGAACCCTCGAATTGTGGAGTTCTCGATGGCGGCATTTGCAGAACCGGCCCCGGCGGTGGGGCCGGGTATTTCCGCGGCGGATTTGGCCAGATATATCGACCATACGCTTCTGAAGGCCGAGGCGACGGAGGCGGAGGTTCTGCGGGTCTGCGAGGAGGCCGTACTCCATGGCTTCCACGCGGTGTGCGTCAACGGCCGCTGGCTGTCGCTGGTGGCCGACCGGCTGCAGGAGACGCCGGTGCAGGTGGCCGGCGTGGTCAGCCTGCCGCTCGGCGCCGATACGACGAAGGTCAAGGTGGCCCAGGCGCAGGACGCCATTCACGCCGGCGCGGACGAGATCGACATGGTGGCCGATCTGGCGGCGATCCTCGAGGCCGACACCCGGTACCTGCGGGACCAGTTGCGCGAGGTGCTGAAGGTCTGCCGGGTGATGAGGCCGCCGGTCCTGCTGAAGGTCATCCTCGAGTCGGCGGCGCTGACCCCCGAGCAGAAGGTCTTCGCCTGCCAGATCGCCCAGCAGGTGGGAGTCGATTTCGTCAAGACGAGTACCGGCCTGCACCCCGCCGGCGGCGCGACGGTGGAGGATGTGCGGCTCCTGAAGGAAACGGCTCCCAATTGCCTGGTCAAGGCCGCGGGTGGCATCCGCACGGCGCAGCAGGCCCTCGCCCTGCTGGAGGCCGGCGCCGACCGGATCGGCACCTCCGCCGGCGTGGCCATCATCGGCGAGATCCGAACCATGCGGAAATGAGGATGCTGGTACTACGTTTCCCAAGTTCCGAGACTATCGAGAGAGATTGCCGCGCTCGGCCAGCCGCGCTCGCAATGACATACAGCCGCCTGTTATGTCATTGCGAGGAGCGCAGCGACGAAGCAATCTCCTCCCGTTCGCCGCGGGACCTCCGAAACGCGGCACTGGAGCCGTTGTTTTTGGGTGGGCTGCGAAGGCCGAGAATGACCTGAAGTCGGCTGCCCATCTGCTTACGAAGAATAATCGTGCGGGAGATTCAGCGTAGCATGGCCGAGGAATTCGTTAGTGAGGCGATCACGCCGGTCACGGGGACGTTCGATCCCGGGGGCATGGCCCGCGGCGAGCCCGGGCTGCCGCAGCGGTTCGTGTGGCGCGGGCAGGAGTACACCGTCGCGGCGGTGCTGGCAGTCTGGAAAGAGGATGGGTCCTGCCGGCACGGCTCCGGCGAGAAGTACCTCCGCAAACACTGGTTCAAAATCGCCACCGCGCAGGGGCCGCAGATGACACTGTACTTCGAGCGCCAGGCGCGGTCGAAACAACAAAACAAGATGCGATGGTGGCTGTACACCATCGACAGAGAGAAACCGCTTGGTTGATCCCGCCCATATCCCTTGCAGGCTGCATTGGCGCAAGGTGCGATCGCCCGCAACACTGGAAGCCCTGAGCGAGACCTTCGCCGGACGACCATCGGCGGCCATTCTGGGCGGCAATCCGGCCAAGGCCGACGCGGATGGATTCAGTTACTGGACGGCCGAGCCGCGCGAGATTTTCGCGTTTACCGCTGACGAGACGGACCCGTTCGCAAGACTCGAAAGCATTTTGGGCAAGTACATACTCGTCGGCGGATCTGCCGAGCTGCCGTCTTCGGCCCTGTTCTGCGGCGGGTGGATCGGGCACTTCAGCTACGAGTTGGGCCGCCATATCGAGCGGCTGCCGCAGCGGGCGGTCGATGACCTTCCCATCCCTCTGATCCGGCTGTGCTTCTACGATCGGGTCATCGCCTACGACCATCGCGCGGAGGTCTTCTGGCTCATCGCCCTGGAGCTGCCCGACGATTCCGAGACACCGGCCGAGAAGATCGCGGGCCTCGCGCACCATCTGGATCAAGCGCGGCAGATTCCGCCGGCAGAACTCCCGCGGGTGAACATCGAAGACTTGGACTTCGCCCACATCCGTCGCAACATGACGCACGAAGACTACTTGCGGGCGGTCCGGCGAATCCGGGACTATATCCGCGACGGCGACGTCTACCAGGTGAATTTCTCGCATCGCTTCGAGCAGCCTTTTGCGGGCCGCCCTCTTTCGCTCTTTCACTGGCAGAACCGCTTCAACCCGAGCGGTTACGCCGCTTATCTCGACGCCGGAGACCATCAAATCGTCAGTGCCTCGCCGGAGATGTTCCTGACGATCCACGAGGGAACGATCCGGACAAAACCCATCAAGGGGACGCGGCCGCGGCTCGATCCCTCGGACCCGCGCTCGGCCAGGCGCAACGAGCAACTGTTCCATGATCTCCTGACAGACGAGAAGGAGCGGGCGGAGCTGAACATGATCATCGACCTGGAGCGCAACGACGTGGCGCGGATCTGCAAGCCGGGGACCCGCCGTGTCGTTCAACCCCGGACGATTGAGACCTATCCCACCGTATACCATGCGGTGGCCACGGTCGCCGGCGCGCTGCGGGACGGCCTCACGTTTCGCGAGGTCCTCCAGGCCATGTTCCCCGGGGGCTCGATCACGGGCGCCCCGAAGATCCGCGCCATGGAGATCATTGACGAGCTGGAGCCGACCGCTCGCAGCGTCTACACCGGCGCGATCGGCTACCTGGGCGTTGACGGCACGGTCTGCTTGAATATCGCCATTCGAACGGTTATCATCAGCGGCGGCCGGGCGTTCGTGCAGACCGGAGGCGGGATCGTGGCCGACTCCGACCCGCAGGCCGAATGGGACGAAACGATCACGAAAGCCCGGGCGCTCCTGGCCGGCCTGAAAGCCGTCGCAGGTCCCTAATACGCGTTTAGCACGTCCTGCGATTAACGGGAGGAGATTGCCTCGTCGCTGCGCTGTTCGCAATGACATAACAGGCTGCCGTATGTCATTGCGAGCGCGGCTGACCGAGCGCGGCAATCTATCGCTCTCGTCTCGGACCTTGATCGTATAGGAATTTGTTTTTGTGGATAACTCCGGCGCGGTCGGCCGCACGGCCGACCCAGCCCCGCCCTGTTCTTCCAGAGGCTCTCTGGAAGAATAGGGCGGGGCGAAAGATAATAGCCCAGCCATTCATGGCTGGGTAACCCGGGCAAGTGCTGAAACAAGTCCCGGCAGGGACGACAGAAGCCCGCCGGCCGGACACCGGCTTTCTTTCGCCCCTACGGCGCTTGGTGTTGTTGTGGACCCTGGTACCCACCGTTGAAACGGTGGGCTATTGTCGGTCGTCCCTACGGGACCGTTGGGAGTCCCCGGCGTAGCCGGGATAAGTTCTGAAACGCAGTGCTCGCTGGGCGCGGCCCCCGGAACCGTTGGGATCGAATACGTGAGGATCAGATGCCCGAAAAAGTCTTTCTGAATGACAGCCTGATCGAGGTCGAAGACGCCCGGGTTTCCGCGACGGACAGCGGTTTGCTGTACGGCGCGGGCCTGTTCGAGACGATGCGCAGCCATCATGGGGTCGTCTTTCGTCTGGACGACCACTTGGACCGGCTCGCTGCCAGCGCCCGTGCCTTGTCTATCGCGCATCCTTTTGAGAAGGCGTATCTTCGTGAGGCTGTCGATCAAGTGCTGCGAGCCAATCAACTGGCCGAAGCGCGCCTGCGGCTGACGTTGACGAACGGTCCTGTGACACAGGCCCAGGAGGAGCGCCGGCCGACGCTGCTGATCACCGCCACGGAGTTTCGGCCGTATCCGGCGGAGTATTACCGGACAGGCGTGCTGGTCATCCTCTGCTCCTTCCGGCAGAATCCGACGGACCCGACGTGCGGCCACAAGACCACGAGCTACTACCCCCGCCTGCTGGCCCTGAATCTGGCGCATCAGCAGCGCGCCGCCGAGGCGCTGTGGTTCACGACGGATAACCGTCTGGCGGAAGGGTGCGTCAGCAATGTCTTTCTCGTGAAGGAATCGGTCTTACAGACGCCGCCCCTGACGACGCCGGTGCTGCCGGGCATCGCCCGGAAGACGGTCCCGCAACTGGCGCAGCAGCAGTCGCTCGAATTGGTGGAAAAGGATCTCCACATCGCGGATCTGCTGGACGCCGACGAGGTCTTTCTGACCAACGTCATCATGGAGGTGCTGCCGGTCATCCGCGTGGAGCAGCACACGGTCGGCGGCGGCCAGGTGGGACCGATCACCCGGAGACTCCGGGAAGGTTTCTTAGAGGCCGTCGAGCGGGAGTGCAAAACGTAGCATGGGCGTCCCGCCCGTGCAAACAGAGCCGAAAGGGCTCCGCAACCCGCGGGTAGCGGGTAGGGTGGGGCTTGCCCCACCAGGCCCCGTGTCGCGGGAAGAACCGGTGGGGCGAGCCCCACCCTACCGCTTTCGTGCAGGTGGTGGAACAGGAATGCAAAGCGTAGCATGGGCATCCTGCCCATGAGTACCACGGGCGTCTCGCCCGTGCAAACAGAGCCGAGAGGGCTCCGCAACCCGCGGGTAGCGGGTAGGGTGGGGCTTGCCCCACCAGGCCCCGTGTCGCGGGAAGAACCGGTGGGGCGAGCCCCACCCTACCGCTTTCGTGCAGGTGGTGGAACAGGAATGCAAGACGTAGCATGGGCATCCTGCCCATGAGTACCACGGGCGTCTCGCCCGTGCAGACCGAGCCGAAAGGGCTCCGCAACCCGCGGGTAGCGGGTAGGGTGGGGCTTGCCCCACCAGGCCCCGTGTCGCGGGAAGAATCGGTGGGGCGAGCCCCACCCTGCCGCTTTCGTGCAGGTGGTGGAACAGGAATGCAAAGCGTAGCTTGGGCATCCTGCCCATGAGTACCACGGGCGTCTCGCCCGTGCAGACCGAGAAGAATCGGTGGGGCGAGCCCCACCCTACCGCTTTCGTGCAGGTGGTGGAACAGGAATGCAAAGCGTAGCATGGGCATCCTGCCCA
>VGYL01000215.1 GCA_016872975.1 Planctomycetota bacterium | reverse complement strand
CGTGAAGCGGGAAGCGAAAGCGGGCCGTACGGCGTTCGGGACTGTTTTCTCTGTGTCCTCGGTGCTCTCTGTGGCTGAAAAGAAGTTCCCTGTTGGCGGTTCTCAGTTCCCAGTTGCGGCCTGCGGCCTGACGTCCTCAGCCGGGGGCGGCTGAGTCACATGTCTCTTCCAATCTGCGCGAATCGGCGTAATCTGCGGCTGTCAGAGGGTTCCCGGTTCTCAGGGCTTCGGTGGGGCGAGCCCCACCCTACGGGTTCTGATCTCTGCGTCTTGGCGTCTCTGCGCGAGTAGCCTTATGGTTGCGGCCGCCGGCCGCGGCGCGTCTTTTTGCGGCGAAGAAGGTTCGATGGGCCGTCCCCTGTCTTCTGTCCTCCGTCCTCTCTGTGCCCTCGGTGTCCTCTGTGACTGCAGATCAGTTCGCAGTTCCCAGCCAGATTGCCGCGCCGCGATCGCAATGACTTGTTGCGGAAGTAGTCTCAAGTTTCAAGCGTTAAGATGGGCAAGTTCGTGATCTGGCTTCAAACTTCACACTTCAAACTTTACACTTCACCCTTCACACTTCCAACCTGGCCCGGACCGGATAGACAGCGTCTGCCGACGCCACTACAAGCGAGATCCGGGCAGTGGCGTTTTTGGGGCCAAAAAGTCAGACCGCCAAATCAGACCGCCAAGGGGACCCTCGTAAATCAGCCCAAAAACCGTGATTCTTGCGCGCGCCAGCGCCGACGGCCCCGCCGACTGCCCGGCCGGAAGGGTTCCTGGCCGCCCAAGACCGCACTTTTGACCGCGCCAGATCAGACCGCCAATCGGACCGCCAAAGATTCGTGTGTCCGGGCCGAAAACCGCGTTTTCAGGGTCGCCAGTGCGGTTACCGGCATCAGATCGCCATGCCATAGTGGTTGGCGGTCTGAATTTTTAGCGTAAGAAACGCCCACAACGGGGTGGCATTTGGCGGACTGAATTTTTCGCGTAAAAAACGCGGTTCCTGGTGGTTCGCGTATTTCGCGGTTGGGGAACCAAGGAATCAGGTCCATCCTCCGCAGTCCTATGCGAATACAGGGGAATGGGACGCGCACGCTGTTTTCACGCCGGAACGGCGCCCTGTGGAGCGGCGGCATCACCAAAGATGCTCAACACAATCCGGTGAGCATCTTTGGGAAAACGTGAGCATCTTTGGGAAGATGTGAGTATCTATGGCCGGGTGTGAGCGTCCAGGAGTCGCCGGGCCGGCAGAATGGTCGTGTCAGGGACCGCCTGGGGGCACTGCGGCGGCCTTGAGCCGCTCGATCTCGGCCTTGAGTCGCTCGATTTCCCGGCGCAGCTTGGCATTCTCGTCCATCACCGCGGCGGTCACGCCTCGGACCCGCTCGTCGATCCCCTTCTGGAGGTCCTGCTGCAGGGCGTCGATGCGGACCTTGCACCGGATCAGCTCGTGATCGCGCTGGCGGAGCTCCCGGGTGTGCTTCTGCCGGAGGGTCTCAATCTCGGCCTGCCGGGCCGTCAACTCTCTCTGCAAGTCGGCCGCCTGGGCCGCCAGGAGCCTGGCCTGCTGCGCGCCGGGGGCCTCCTGCGGTTGCTGGCATCCTGCCAAGCACGCCAGAGCGAGAATCCCCGCCCAGATACCGGCGGTCCTGTCTCTCATCTTGTCATCCTTTCATGAAGATCGGCCGGCGTCGAGCCGTGGCGCCCTTCGGGCGATCCCGGCGTTCTCATTCGAACAGCGGCGTCATTCGTTCCTTCTCGTCCGGGTCGATCCGGTTGAGGTTTGTCCAGACGGCCAACTCCAGACTCTTGCGGCAGGGACAATCCTCGTCGATCAGCGGCTGCCCGCTCGCCAACAGCGCCTGAATCAGGGCCAGCGAGTTGTCCGTCGCCCTCTTGAGATTCGCGAAGATCTCCTGGAGCAGAGCGTGCTTGCTCGTGTGCGGCGACCGCGCCGCCCCCCCGCCCCCGGGGTCGTTTCGCTGATCCCCTGCCGCGGGCGGCTGGGCCACGCCGGAACCATGCGGCCGCCAGCAATCGTAATCGCTGGCGAGGGCAACCAAAGCGTAGCACATCTGGGCCTCGCGCGCGAGCTTGGCTTCCGGCAAGGCGGTCATGCCGATCAGGTCGCCGCCCCAGTTCCGATGCATCAGCGATTCCGCCCGCGTGGAGAACTGGGGTCCCTCCATGCAGACGTACGTCCCCTCCAGGTGCGTCGTGACGTCGAGTCCGGTGGCCACGCGCACCAGGGCCTCCAGGAGTCGGCCGCAAACCGGGTCGGCCATCTCGCAATGCACGGCCCCAAAGCCCGCGAAGAACGTGTTGGCCCGCTTGAACGTCTTGTCGATGAACTGGTTGACGAGCACGAGATGGCCGGGTGCGATCTTCTCCCGCAGGGATCCGACGGCCCCGCTGGCAATGACGGCGTGCACGCCGAGCTGCTTGAGGGCGAAGAGATTCGCGGCATACGGCACGTCGCTGGGCGGGAGCCGGTGTCCCTCGCCGTGGCGGTTGAGGAAGGCGATCCGCCGGGCGCCCAAAGTGCCCAGCAGGATGGGTCCACTGGGCTTTCCAAACGGCGTCTCGACCTCGCGATATTCCACCGCGGACAGTTGTCCGGCCAGCGCATCGCCCAGCCCGGTGCCGCCGATGATACCAATCAACTCCTTTGCCATATCCAAAGCCTCCTTTCTGCGCCGGCTATGATAGCCGCTGCCACCGCCGCTGTCACGCCCGGAAAAACCACCTGGGGGCATGACCGTTGGGGTAATTCCGGGCGTCAGGATTCGGTTGCACCGCGGATCAGAGTCCGGACTGACGAGGCGTCGCGGCTTGCATCGCGGCATGCGGTCGGCTACGCTTGCTGGTGAGATCCGGCGCACCATTTTCGAGATCTAACAGGCTACCTGCGAAAAGAAATGGAGGCCGATTGGGGCATCTTGGGTCCGAGAACAAAAATTCGCAAGAGCGGCAAGATTGTGGGAAATCAGAACAGGCGACGATGGGCGGACCGCCAGGAACCTGCGGTCGGCAGGCCTTCCGCGTGGATTGCGCATGGCCCCACAACTCGATGGTACGACAACCTCCCAGCTTCACCTTCCCAACGCAGAATGTGACATATGCCTCGGCTCATCCCCCTATCTATGGGAAAAAATTTGCGATTTTTCCATATATGGTGTTGACGTGTCGGTCAGATGTGACTATAACGTCATCTGTGAACGATACGGTCACCCAATCAGAGCCCCCAAATCGCACGCAGCGACGGGCGTCGAAGACGCGCACGCGCCTGCTGAAGGCGGGTCTATCGGTCTTTGCCGAGATGGGGACCGACGCCGCTACGATCGAGACGATTACGCAACGGGCGGACTTGGGTAAAGGAACGTTCTACCGGCATTTTGCCGATAAGAACGCCATCATCGGGGCGCTGATCGAGCAGTGTGTCGGCGACTTGCTGGAGGTGATCTCCCGGGCCGTGGGTGAGCCGCACACGCTCCAGGAAGCCCTTGATGGACTGGTCAACGGACATGTGGAATTTTTTCTGAGCCGTCAGGAAGAGTACATTCTGCTCTTCCAGGGGCGCATGTTGCTGAAGGTGGATCGCGGCGTGACCTGTGATATCGAGCGTCCCTATGAGGACTACCTCCACTGTGTGGAGGAGTTGGTCTGGCCGTTTCTGCCTCAGCCGGTGGATCGGGTGAAGATCCGGCGTCTGGCCTGTGCGGTGGCGGGCTTCGTTTCGGGATTCTTGTCGTTTGCGATGATTACCATGAAACCGGAGGCGATCCGAGAGAGTATACAACCGCTGCGAGATGCCTTTCTCGGCGGCGTGATCGGCTTCATGGCACAACCATAAATTACGCGTGAGCTTCTGCCGCAGGACGATGGGAGCCCTGGGCGGAAGGCAGTCAATACAAAGGTTAAGAGAAAAACGGAAAGGAATTGTGTATCATGTCCACATGTTCAGCAAGTGGAGGCGAAGACTCCTGTCATGGAGAAGCTTCCCTGTGTGCAACCGATGAGGGGGAACCTCCGCCGTTAGCGGCTGCACCCACCCCGAAGGAGACTACAGTAGGGGAACCCCAAATGCGACGGAGCTTATTTGGGAGAAGCTCCTCAGTGCGACGGATGGCGACTGGGGACCTGAGTCTGGGCCGGCCCAAAGGATGGGAGGACTGGCGCTGGCAAATGGCCAACCGTATTCGAACGCCGCAACAACTGTCGGCCGCGTTCCCGCGCTTGACCGCCGATCCCGACCTGATGTCGGTCATCGCCAAGTATCCGATGGCGATCACGCCGTACTATGCGTCGCTGATTCGCCGCGTGGACAGCGCCGACCCGGTCTTTCAGATGTGTGTGCCGCGCAGCCAGGAATTGGCGGACCCGCCGTTCCTGATGCCCGACCCGCTGGAGGAATGCCATGACATGCCGGTGCCGGGCATGGTGCATCGCTACCCGGACCGAGCGCTGGTCATCGCGACGACGATGTGCTCGACCTACTGCCGGCATTGCACGCGCAAGCGCATCGCCGGCACGCGGGAGACCAGCATCACCAAACGCCGGCTGGAGCAAATTGCCAATTATCTCACGGAGCACCCGCAGGTCAGCGATGTGATCATCTCGGGGGGCGACCCGCTGACGATGAGCACGGAGAACCTGGAGATGGTTCTGTCCCGGCTGCGGCAGGTGCCGTCCGTCCAGATCATCCGCATCGGCACCCGCGTGCCCGTCGTGCTGCCCATGCGCATCACGGACGAGTTGTGCCAGATGCTGCGGAAGTACCACCCGATCTGGATCAACACGCATTTCAACCACCCGCAGGAGTTGACGCCCGAGTCCATCGCGGCCTGCAACCGGCTCAGCGACGCCGGCGTGCCGCTGGGCAACCAGTCGGTCCTGCTGCGCGGGGTGAACGATCGTCCGCAGATCATCGAGCAGCTCTGTCGCGCCCTGGTGCGCAACCGGATTCGGCCGTACTACCTGTACCAGTGCGATCTGGTCCGCGGCGTGGAGCATTTCCGCACCCCGGTCTCCCGCGGTCTGGAGATCATGGAATACCTGCGCGGCCGGCTCAGCGGCCTGGCGATTCCCACCTTCGTGGTGGACGCCCCGCACGGCGGCGGCAAGATCCCGGTCCTGCCGAGCTACGTGGTCTCGCAGAGCCCGACGCATACGGTGCTGCGAAACTACGAGGGCATGCTGATCGCGTACCCGGAGCCACAGGGGTGGTTCGAGAGCGAATGCTGCCGGCCGCAGGAAGACTCCGCGCCGGGCGTCTGGGAGTTGACCGCGGGACAATACAGCCGCATCCAGCCGGAAAGGACTCTGCGCCAAGCGAGGCGGCAGCCGTGCTGCACGTCGGATGAATCGGTCCGCGACTTCTGAAACGGAATACGAGAAACAAGAGACAGACCTTGGGCGCAATGCGGGGCCGACTCCGCATTGCGCTCAAGGCGGAGCACCTCTATTATGGGAATACGCCGGTCGGCGTTCCTGCGAGCGGTCTGGGCTGGATGGTGTTGTTCACTGCAGTTCACACGCTCCACGACGGTGCGGTATGAGATTGCTTCGTCGCCCTCGGTGCGAAGCGTCGCTGCGCGTCGGGCCTCGCAATGACATGAGAGTAGTACAAGGAAATGAAGAAGACATCAGCATCACAAACAGTCACATCCTGCTCATGCAGACGCGGCAAACCGATGACCATTGGTCTGGTCTACGATCTTCGGGATGATTACCTGGCTGAGGGCTTTGCCGAGGAGGACGTGGCCGAGTTCGATTCGGCCGAGACGATCGCCGCCCTGGACGAGACGTTGCAGTCTCTCGGCTACGCCGTGGAGCGCGTCGGCCGCGGGATGGCGCTCGCCCAGCAGCTTGCGGCGGGCAAGCGGTGGGACCTGGTCTTCAACTTCGCCGAGGGTCTGCACGGCCGCAGCCGCGAGGCCCAGGTGCCGGCCCTGTTGGAGATGTACGGGATTCCCTACACCTTCTCCGACCCGCTGGTCTGCGCCCTGACGCTGGACAAAGCCATGACCAAACGCGTGCTCCAATCGGCGGGTCTGCACACGCCCCGATTCTTCGTGGTCAACTCATCGAAAGACATCGAGTCCGTGGACCTGGGCTTTCCGCTGTTTGCCAAACCGCTGGCCGAGGGCACCGGCAAGGGGGTGGATGAGCACTCGCGGATCGACTCGCGGGAGGCGCTGGGGAAGACCTGCATTCGCCTGCTGGAGCGTTTTCGCCAGCCGGTGCTGGTGGAAGAATATCTGCCCGGCCGCGAGTTCACGACCGCCATCCTGGGCACCGGCGCCGAGGCGGCAGTGGTCGGGACGATGGAATTCTCGATCCACCAGGATGCTCCCGCGCGGGACTACTCCTTTATGGTAAAGGAGCTTTGTGAAAAGTACGTGACCTACTTCCCGATGCCCAAGGGGGCCTTGCGCGACGAAGTCGAGACCCTGGCCTTGCAGGCGCACCGCGTGCTGGAATGCCGGGACACCAGCCGCGTGGACCTCCGACTGGACACCCGGGGCCGTCCGGCGTTCATCGAGATCAACCCGCTGCCGGGCATGCATCCGACGCACTCCGACCTGCCCATGATCGCCACGCAGGAGGGCATGGCCTACAAAGAACTGATCCGCCGTATCGTTCACAGCGCCCTCGCGCGTCAGGAGTCCGTGCCGTGCCGCGTCGGAAAACCAGCGTCCTGATCCTGTACAACAGCCCGAAGCCGGCCGGGTGGGGCTTGTCCCACCAGTCGCCCGCCAACCAGCCTGCCTTCGCGGAGAGTGAAGCGGGTGTGCTGGACGAAGTGGAGGTCGTCCGCCGGGCCTTACACAAACTGCGGATTCCCTGCCGAGCCCTAGGCGTGCGGCGGTTTGACGAATTGCCCGGCGTCCTGGCGGCGGCGGATGAGCCGGTGGTCTTCAACCTTATCGAGGGCTTCTGGGCCGACGCCCAACAGGCAAACGTGGTTCCGGCGGTGGTCCATAGTTATGGCAAGGCCTGCACGGGCAACGACACCCCGGGCCTGTTGTTCTCCCTGGACAAATGGCAAAGCAAGATCCTGCTGGCCGCGGCCGGCATTCCCACGCCCAAGGGCCTGCTTGTCCCGCCGGGCCGGCCGATCCCCACGCGCGACCTGTTCGAGGGGCCCTATATCGTCAAGCCCGTCCAAGCCGACGGCAGTGAAGGAATCAGCAATGCGAGTCTCGTGTCCGGGCGCGGCCCGGCCCTGCGACGGATCGTCCAGCGTCTCCACGAGCAACTGGGCCAGCCGGCTTTGATCGAGCAGTACATCGACGGCCGCGAATTGAACGTCTCGGTCATCAGTCGCCGGGGCGAGTTGGAGGTCCTGTCGCCCGCGGAGATCGACTTTGGCGACTTCGGGGTGGATCGCCCGCGCATCATCGGGTACGAGGCGAAATGGTTGGTAGAGAGCTTCGAGTATCAGCACACGCCGCGCATCCTCCCGGCACGGCTGCCGCGACGGCTGACCGAGCGTATCCGCGCTCTAGCGGCCGCGTCCTGCCGCGCGCTGTCGTGCTTCGAGTACTGCCGCGTGGACTTTCGCCTGGACCCGGCCAACCGGCCCTACGTCCTGGAAGTCAACGCCAATTGCGACATCGCGCCGGATGCCGGTTTCGCCGCCGCCCTGGAAGCGGCCGGCATCTCCTTCGAGGCCTTTGTCCAGATCCAGATCGACAACGCGGCAAGACGAGTCAAAGAAAGTGTGAAGTGTCAAGTTTCAAGTGTGAAGACTTCAAACTTCAAACTTCAAACTTCAAAGCTCCCCATCGCCGTTCGCTGGTGCCGGCCCGAGGATCGCCAGATGGTCCTGTCCTTCCTGGCCGAGACCGGTTTCTTCCGGCCGGACGAGATCGCGGTCGCCCGCGAGCTTTTCGATTCGGCCCTGGCCGAGGGGCCGAAGGGACACTATCAGTCGTTTGTGGCTACTGTGGGCAGTTCACAGTTGTCAGTTCCCAGTTCCCCGTCAGGCGACGTTGGCCGGCAACTGTCCACCGCCCAGCGCCAACCGTCAACTGCCGAGACGGTCGGCTGGGTTTGCTGGGGCCCGACGCCCTGCACGCTCGGGACCTACGACATCTACTGGCTCGGCGTGGCCCCCGCCTGGCAGGGCCGGGGCATCGGCCGCGCCCTGACGGACTTCGCCGAGCAAGCGATCGCCCAGGCAGGCGGCCGGCTGCTGATCGTCGAGACCTCCAGCCGCCCCACCTACGCCCCGACGCGCCGTTTCTACGAGATTCTGGGCTACCGCGAAGCCGGCCGCATCCCCGATTTCTACGGCCCCGGCGACGACCGCGTCATCTTCCGCAAATCCGCGCCAGAGCCAACGCACACCGGAAAATGAGGTCAGCCACATCGCCGGCGCGCGGCAGAATCCGCACCCCGGCATCGAGGGTCTCGCTCATCAGCGGTTCACGATCGGAATCCGTGTGCGTCATGCCCAGCACATGGCCGATTTCGTGCATGAGGACCGTCAGCAGGTCCATGCGGCCCTAGGCCGGATCGTCCGGCGCGGCCGACCGCCGACAATCCGAGACTTCAATGCTGAACTCGGCATCATCGGCAATCACCAGATTGACCGTGGTAGTGGTGTTGTCGGCGATGGGGCCGCCGGAGCCGGAATAGGTCGTGGTACCGGACGTTTGCCGGACGGTGATACTCACGGCCGCGGTGGCCGTGCCACCCTGGCCCTCGCTGATCGTGTAGGCGAAGCTGTCCACGCCGTGGAAGCCCGTATTCGGCGTGTAGATCCAGGTGCTATCGCCATTGTCAACCAGCGATCCATTTGCCGGCTGGGTGATCTCGCTGACCGTGAGCGAGTCGCCGTCAACGTCATTGTCGTTCGCCAGCAGGATGGCGAGCGCGATAATCCGCGGCACATTCTGGTCGGTCGTGAACGCGTCATTGCCGGCCACCGGGGCATCGTTGACCGGGGCCACCGTGATGGCGACGGTTGCCGTGGCCGTGCCGCCCCAGCCATCGCTGATCGTATAGTACTACAACGCTACAAGTGCCCCCAGTGACACTTGGGTAAGCTTTCCAAGGTGATGCCGAGGGCTTGTAGACGAGCGATCGTCCGGCTACGGTGGCAGCGGGCGGCCTTGGCGATGCGCTGTTGCGTCCGTGTCAACTGCGCCACGATCTGTTCGGCGTACTTCC
>VGYL01000214.1 GCA_016872975.1 Planctomycetota bacterium | reverse complement strand
AGACGCTGGAGCTTCCCTGCCTCACGGCCCCTTGACGACGTTGCCGCCCACGTGCCGCAGGTACCCGCGCAGCAGGCGGAAGCGCGCCCGCACCAACTCTTTCACGGCAAGCCCGATAAACGTGGTGTTGGTGATCAGGTACCTCTTCCACATGCGCCGGGGCTCCTGTCGTACGCGATAGAGCCATTCCAGACCCGCCCTCTGCATCCAGCGGGGCGCGCGCCTGGTGATCCCCGCCACCACATCGAAACTGCCGCCGACGCCGTGACAAACGGGCACCCTGACGTCCTCGCGCCAACGGCGCAGGAAGTCCTCTTTCTGAGGGGTCGGCACCGCGACCAGAAGGATATCCGCCGCGCTGGCGCCGATGGCCGCCGCGACGTCCGCTTCCTGCGCGTGGGAGAAGTAGCCGTTCCGATAACCGGCAATGCGAACCCCGGGGTACGCGCGGCGGACGTGCGCCACCACCCGCTCCACAATCTCCTGACGCGCCCCCAGAAAAGAGACGCCGTATTTCTCGCGGTCGGCAGCGGCCAGCAGCTCATTCATGATATCGATCCCCGCCACCCGCGCCGGCAACGGACATCCACACAAGCGCGACAACCACACCACCGGTACACCGTCGGCCACCGTGAATGTGGCTTCCGCGCGGCTTTGCCGCAAGTGCGGGTCTCGTCGCGCCTTGACGAGCTTCGCCACATTCGCCACGCCAATCAGGATGGGGCGCCGCAGGCGGATGGACTCGCTGCAGGCCGCCAGCACGTCCGCCATCCGCATCCTATGCAGAGTCGTCCCCAAGAGTGTGATCGACTCATACCGGGCTCCGGGACTCCTGCACGATGTCCGTTTCTGCTCGACATGCAGTGGGACGTAGCTTGCCGAGCCTGGCTCCGCCCGGGCCCTGGGATGATTCGCTGTCCATTGCCTCGCCATCGGCGACCTCCTTGTGCCTCATGATCCTGGATTGCCCGATGCCCACGCTCTACCCTCAGGCCCCCCCAGTCTTTCCCTCCGGGACCGTCTCCGACGACGCTGAGCGACGCGCTCTGATGAACTTTGACGGACAAGACCGGTAATCGCGCCGAACCCGTCGTTTCGCCGATGTGCCTCGCGCCAGGCAACGTGTGGTTGTAGGGTGGGGCTTGCCCCACCGGGAAGCCGGACCCAAGGAAAGCGGTGGGGCAAGCCCCACCCTACACATTACCGAACTTGCTCGTCAAAACTCATTAGGTGGCGATCCGCCCAGGCGTAAAGCGTCCAGCCCAACTCGTACGGGCGACATTCCCGATTGACCCGAAACCCGATGCAGCATTTGTTCGCCAGGCGATGCAACGTCGTCAGACCGGCCGCGGAGGATACCGCGCGCACCACCCGCGAGACTTTCAGCGGCTCGCGCTTCTCGATGTCCCGCCAGATGATCCCGAGTTCCGGGTGGACCAGGTCTTTCTGAAGCTCGTTGTTCCCGGCGATCCAGCGCAAGCCCCTTTCGATGGCCGCGCCGTGATCTTGTCCCGTGGCGCAATCGTACGCCAGAATCGCCATGGGACCCATGGCCTGCTGGTGGACGGAGAAGACAGGGTACTCCTCGGAGATGCGGCCCGTGGCGGTATCGTAGTGCCACCACCATTGTCCCAGCGGCCCCTGCAGCCGGCACAGAGTCTCGACAGTGCGTCCGGCCATGTCCAGGGCCGCCCGATTGTCGAAGATGACGCCATAACAGGAGTACGCCAAAATGGGATACACCTGATCGGCAAAACAGGCGATCCGCCCGCCCACCCGTTCGAGCCAACTGTCCCGCGCATGCCGGCCGAACAGGCCGGACCGGGGCGAGAACAACTGCAGGAGACGGGCATCGGCCTCTTGCCGGATGCCCTCGATCTGAGTCCGGTGCTCGGGACAGCCCTCATGAATCCTGAGGCACGCCGTCAACACCCAGGCGAGTTCCACCGCATTGCATCGATGGGACTGGGATTCCCACAGTTCCACCATCCGGCGGACGCAGGGACCGGTGTGGTCGTGTGCGCTTTCGCCGGAAGCCCAGACCCACAGGGCGGCATCGCCGAGATCGCGGATCGTCGCAATGCGATCGGCGAGTCTCCGGTGCAGGTCCGGCAGCGGCGTCGGATCGGCCGGATGGTGCCGGCGCCACCGGCTGATGCCGATCTGGCTGATGGCCGCATGGCGGAGGCTGTATCCTTTCGGCCGCGGAGGACCCTGCGGGTCGCTTCGCACCGTGTAATGGAAATCCTGGGGACACTGGCGATAGTAACGGCCCAATCCCTTGAGGGCCGTCGCCAGGACCATCTCCAGCAACTCCTCCGTGGAACGCATACCCCCCTCCATGGACAAAGGCTACCGATCCTGGCCTGCCGCCGTCATCCTTGCCGCTGGGACAGGCGCCATGCCACCGTCGACGGAGGCGGGGCAAAGGCCTCTTGCGGCTCCGGTGCGGGCGACTCCATGGGCTTGACGAACAGGGCCGCGTAATACACCGGCGCAAGGCCCTCCAGACACATATCGTGATCGACGCGGACAATGGTCCTCTCGAATGCCGGCCCGGCGGCGATGAGCCGTTGCTGAAAGGCCTCCCGGCTGTACCACCGGCCGAAGCGATTGCCCCAGCCAGGCCACGGGGTCCGGTGCGCGCCCGGGTCGAAGAGATCGGAGCCGGCGCACAAGGACGGATCAAAAAGATTCACGTGTTCATCGCAGACGCACAGGGGCACGATGACCAGCTTGCCCCCCGGCAGCAGCAGGCGAAAGGCCTCCCAGAGGAATGCCGTGTCCACCTGTCCCTCGAAGCAGTTGAACGCGCAGAAGCAGACCACGTGGGAGACGGAATTCGCGGGGAGCCCAACGGCGGTGGCGGCGGCGCCGATGCGCCGGCCGTGCAGACCCGGAGGATACCGGCAATCGAGGTCCCAGGTGGTGCACCCGTATTGCCGGCGGGCCATGCGGCCCCAGATCCCCATCCCGGCGCCCGCGTCCACCACGATGCTGGCCGGCGTCAGGTCACAGAGGGCAAAACCGATCTGGTGCCACAGGGCATACCAGACCCGCCGGCCGCCTTTGTAGTAGAAGCGGGGGAACCTCATCCGGGCCATGAAGGCCGCCAGCTCGCGCTGCGTTGCGGTCAGCTCGGTGACGGTCCATTCTCCGCTGTCGCGGAGCCAGGAGCAGGGTCCCGGGACTTTGCCGTCCGGGCGGCCTCCCGGCGGCGCCGGGCGCTGTCGTTCGTGAAAGTGGAAGGAAAGAATGTCCGCGATTTCCGCGGCGGTGCCCCGGATACCCAGGGTCCGAAGAGAATGCCCCACCCGTGCCGCCCCGTTGAGAACCGGGGACTCCGTTCCACACAAGCGACGGGCCGGCGCGCCGGCCGCGGCGGGGTCTTGTGGCAGAACGCCGCCGGAGGCGTCTGCCACTGCTGGGGACAAATGTCCGCTCATATCCCGTCCTCCTTGACAGAAGAAAATTCGAAATCCGAAGCACGAAACTCGAAACAAATCCAAAGGACCAAAACGGAAGAGAATTCGAAGCGGGACCAGCGACCGGCGCCGGCGTTTCGGTCATTTGTGCTTTAGGTCTTGAATTTGTTTCGGATTTCGACACCGCGAACGCGGAGAGATCAATTCGAAATTTGACTTTCCGGTTCTACGCCTGCCCCGGGAAGATCCGCTGCCACTGTTCCTTGCGCAGAAGCGCGCGTGCGGCCGGCGGACAAGGGGAATCCTTGATCACGAAGGCGCCGCAGAGATAACCCAGATACCGTGCCACACTTCCCACCACGCGCGGCCTCTCGATCAGGCACCGGCGGAGGCACTTGATGAAGGAGAACAGCGGATGGTACCCAAGCTCATATTCGCTGAGGCCCTGCCGGAACCGCGCCTTGAGAATGCCGGTATTCTCGGCCGTGCCCACGACCCGGTGCTGGGTCACCACGTGCTGCGGGAAGAACCCGGTCTCCCAACCGCCAACTCGCGCCATGAGACAGGCCAACGTGTCTTCGCCCCCGTAAGGCAGGGGCAGATACCCGCCGATCGCCTCGAAGCACTCCCGTCGGAACATGAGAATCGATCCGGGGATGGCATTCTTGTGCAGGATCGGCCGGTGTACCGTGCCGTCAAACGCGTACGCCCCCCCGGCAATCCCCAGCCGCGGGTTCTCGGAAAACGCGCGGAGCATGCTCTCATAGTAGTCCGGACGCATGGAGATATCGGCATCCAGATTCCCCAGAAAGGCGTAAGCCGCTCCCGTTTCCTGTACCCGGCGATAGCCCTGCTCGAACGCGGCGATCTTGCGCCGGTAATAGGTGCCGCTCTGATCCCGGGTCCGGTGAATCGGCTGCACGCAGGGAACCTCCCGCGCCAGTTCCTCGAGGAGCCGGCCGGTCCCATCCTGCGAGCCGTCATTGACGATGACCCACAGGACCGGCGGGATGGTTTGCGCCGTCACGCTCCGGACGAGACGGGGCAGATTGGCCTCCTCATTGTAGGCAGGCGTGATGAGGCAGTAGCGTTGTTCCACAGGTGTACCTGAATTGAAGTGGCCCGGGGCCCGGGTCACGGGGCACGGGTCACGGGTCATAACCATGCACCCACAGGCGTCGATTCCGCCACACGTGAATCCACATGTCCAAGGAACGAACGGGTTTTCCGCCAAGCCGCTGACAAACGTACCCGCAGAGGAAGCGTGAGAGCGACCAGGCCATGAGCAACCGTACCCCCACCCATCGTTTCCAGCGCGGCCAGTGCTTCTTCATCAGGGCGACCTTCGCCTTGAACACCTTGACCATGCGGATGCCTTTCGACGCCTCCGAAGCGCCGCCATAGTGAACGATCGTGGCCTCCGGCGTGAACCACGGCCGGGCCCCCAGACTCCGGGCCCGTGTGCACAGATCCACCTCCTCGCCATACATGTGGAAATGGAGATCGAACCCGCGGAGCTCCTCCCAAAAGGCGCGCGGGATCAGAAGACAGCAGCCGGTGATGATATCGACCTGGCGGGGCGAGTCATACCGCCAGTTGCCGAACCCTTCCGGGTTGAACAGATCGGTCGAGCGAAAGAGAACCGTCAGGCCCAGCGCCCGACAGAACAGGCTCCAGAGCGTCGTTTGGTTGTAGCAGCAGGTGGGGTTGAGAGAGCCGTCCGCGAAGACGGTGCGGGCGCCCCAGATCCGCGCCTGCGGCCGGCCGCGGGCGAAAGCGATCAGCCGATCGATCGCGCGGTCCAGGATCACCGTGTCGGGATTCAGCAGGAACAGATACTCCCCTTGGGCCCGGGCGGCCGCCAGGTTGTTGGCCCCGGCAAAACCCAGGTTCTCCGCGGAGGCGATCAGAACGACCCGGGGAAAGTGCTCCCGGACATAGTCCGCCGAGCCATCGGTGGAGTTATTGTCGACCACGAGGATCTCGAACGAGGTGTCGAGCGTCTGTGCATGGATCGAGCGCAGACAATCGGCCAGCAACTCGCGCGTGTTGTAGCTCACAATGATGATCGACACATCCATAGCTATGATATCGAGAGCACCACGTCCTGCCGGCTCGTGCTTGTGAGGTCGGCGTGCCGGGGCTTCACGGCGAGGTAAATGGGTTCCGGGGAGAGGCCGCCTTCCCGAATGAACGTCTCGTCACACAGATCCCGAACCGAGATGGGTTGCACGTCAAAGCCGTAGGCACGCACGCGCTCGGGGAAATCCACCCCGTAGCGTCGAACATGCCCGGTCTCCCGCGGACGGGGCGCGCCATATTCCACGGTGGTCCGCGCCGTCCAGTCGATGGGGACCTGCAGCACCGCGGTTCCACCGGGGCGGAGCACGCGCCAGATCTCCCGCAGGGCCTCGGCCTCTTGCGCCACATGTTCCAGAACGTGGAAACACACGAAGTAGTCACAGCTCTGGGCCGCATAGTGCATACGCGTGAGATCTCCCCGCTCCATCGCATCGCGGCAATAGTCGAAACTCCGGTATCCGCGCCCATCCTTGCGCTCCAGGCAGTACTTCTGGAAACTCCGCATCGGCGCCACCTCCAAGACATCCGTGAGGGGAGAGAAGAAGGCGGTGGTCTCCTCCAGGATGTGGACCAGCGCCCGGTGTCGGTCCTGGCACAGGCACCGCGGGCAGACCGTGGCCCGCTCATAGTACCCCGGCCCGACATTCGGGTAGAACGCGGCGCCCCGCCAGCCACAGATATTGCACCGCACCACTTGGCGGACATCGTGCAGCCAACAGGCCACCGACCGGCAGGAAGCGCGCCAGGCGTTCAGAACGAAGTCGAAGTCGCCCGTCGCGGCCGATCGCGCCGCAAAACGGCTCCACCGGCACAACAGACGGAGGCGCCCCAGTTTGATGGCGGGAGAAATCGCGTACGTCGATGTGGTCATACCTTCCTCGTTCATCACAGGCCGGGCCGCATCAGCCCGGGCAGACCCGGGCAGATCGCCGGCTGACTATCGCGGGGCGCGCGACGCGGAGCAATCCCGCGACCGATTCTTCGGACTCTGGAATTCCAGGAGGGGACGAGCCGGGCCGTGGGCCGGTTTCTCGACTTCTTCGCTAGGGGGCGCCCGGAGATCCGACCCTTCCCAGCGGCAGGTCCGGGGGATGCGATTGAAATTCCAGACGCGCGCCAGTTGCTCCCGGCGTGCGAAACGCACGAGCTCCCTGGAGATCTGCCGCTTCTCCGCTCGTAGCGATCCATACAGAAAGCCCGCCAGCGTGGCCGCCGCCCTCACTCCATAAGGTTTTTCCAGGAAGGCACGCCTGAGGTACTTGGTCAACACGAAGAGGGGATGACTGCCCAAGCCATATTCCTGGAGCCCCAGCTCGAAGGAGGCCCGCAGGATGGATTTGGCGTTGCCCAGGCCCGTCGGCCGGCGGTGGATCACCTTCAACTCCGGAAAAGACCATGCTTTCCAGCCCCGCAGGCGAGCCAGGAGACACGCGCAGGTGTCTTCGGCCCCGTACTTCAGCGGGATGTAACCGCCAATCTGCTCGAAGCACGACCGGCGGAATACCTGAATCGCCTTGGGCGTGGAACGACGGTCGTTCATCACTTTGTGCAAGCGGCCCGCGATGAGATTCTCGTAGATGCCCGAGGCCACCCCCAACGCGGGGTCGGCCTCGAAGCGGGCCAAAATCTGCTCATAGTAGTCCGGCGGCAGCGTGATCTCCGCATCGAGCACGGCGAGGAACTCGTAGTCGAGCGTTTCGACCTGCCGGACCCCTTCCATGATCGCGTACACGTTGCTGGCGAAGTAGGATTGGCTCCCGTCGCGGAGCCGCCGATGGTACTGAAGGAATTCATGTTGCCGGACCCACGCGGCGAGAAGGGCCGGGGTCTCATCGGTGGAGCCGTCGTCGACCACGACCCAGCGGCACGGCGGCACCGTCTGCCGCAGCACGCTCGCGACCGTGGCGGGCAGATGATCGGCCTCATTGTGGGCCGGCGTGACGATCACGTACTTACGATTCATATGTCATCGCGAGGAGCTTCAGCGACGAGGCAATCTCTACTCGATGGTCTCAGGACTTGCGAACTGCGGTACTGGCGCCTCCGGGCCCGGCGGGGTCCCACGGGCAACGCACAGGCCTTGACAGCCGTGCAGAACCGCCAGCGCCCCAGCCGCATAGGTTCGTGCGACACGCCACGACTGCACTCTCTCGCTCGTCCGGAGGCACCCCCGGATCGCCCAGCCGGGGATGCGAATCAGAAAGAACAGGGCGATGAGGCCGCACGCCAGGAGATATTCCGCCCGGCTCTTGTGCTTCTTCAGGAACTGCAGAATGCCGCCCCAGACCTGCAATTTGATTTTCGATCCGACCTGTCGGCTGCTTGCTCCTCCCAGATGGATGATACCGGCCGCGGGCGTGAACAGCACATCCCATCCCGCCCGGCGGAACCGATAGCACCAGTCCGTCTCCTCGGCATACAGGAAGAACGCCTCATCCATCCGGCCGACCTGCTCGATGGCCTCGCGGCGCACGAGCATGTAACAACCGCTGACGACATCGACCGGACGGATATCGTCCCGGTCCCAATACGTCATGAACTCCCGGCCCCAGAATCGGCTCCGGGGAAAGAGCTTATATCCGTAGGTGAAAGCCAGCAGCAGGTTCAGAGCCGACGGAAACATGAAGCAGGTATTCTGCAGCGTGTGGTCGGGGTTCAACACACGACAGCCCACCACGGCGGCCCTGGGATGCGCGGCGGCGAAGGCCACGGTCTTTTCGAGGGCCCGGTCCAGGACCACCGTATCGCTGTTGAGCAGCAGCACGTACCGGCCCCGGGCTAGGGCCATCCCCTGGTTGTTGGCGGCGGCAAACCCCCGGTTCTCGGCGTTGGCGATCAACCGCACGTGCGGGAAATCCCGGGCGACCATCGGGGCCGATCCGTCGGCCGAAGCATTGTCCACCACGACGATCTCGCACTCCACCGCACCCGCATTCTCCTGAACCGAGTGCAGGCATTCGCGGAGAATCTCCCGGGTGTTCCAACTGACGATGATGACGGTGACATCCGGGTCGTTTCTCACGGAAGCAGCGATTCGTTTCAGAATGCTCCGAGCGCGCGGAGGATTCGGTCATCGGTAGGCCTGCTGCAGTCCTGCCGCCGCCAGTTGCCTCGACGCCACCGGAACGGGAGGGGCATAGGCGCGCTCGTAGAAGCAGGCGCCACTGGCCAGCAGCAGATACCACGGCATCGTGATCTGGCCGAAGTACGACACCCCGAAGAAGGAAATGACGTGGGCGAGCAGGGTAACCAAGATCCCCCAGGCCAGGTACGATTCCCCCTTCTCCGTCGGATGCAGGGACAACCGGACATACGCCCGCCCCAGCGCGATGAGCATGATGCAGAACAGGACCAGAGTGATCAGCCCCCCGTTGGCGGCCTCCAGAACGAACTGATTGGTCACGTCGCTCAGACCCCAGCCCCAATGGGCCGTGCTGCGGGTGCCCAGAAGCATCCATTCCCGGAAATACGCGATCGCCTGATTGACCAGGTAGTAGCGATGCCAGCCGGTGGACCCGGAGATGATGCCCACGCGCGCCAGCAGATGCCAGACGGGGGCTCTCATCACAACGTGCAGGCACGCCAACAGGGCCACCGTGGCCCAGGCAGCAGTGCCGCTATAATGCCGGAGCGGATACAGCAGCAACAGAACCGCGAC
>VGYL01000213.1 GCA_016872975.1 Planctomycetota bacterium | reverse complement strand
CGGCAAGGTCTACTACTGGCGGGTCGATGAGGTCAATGCCCCGCCCAGCCCCACGATCGTCAAAGGCGGGGTGTGGAGTTTCACCGTCGAGCCGCTCGTCTATCGCGTGACGGCGATCACCGCCACCGCCTCCAGCTCCGACACGGGCTCCTCGCCCCAGAACACGATCAACAACTCCGGTCTGACCAACGAGCTCCACTCGGTGGCCGATGCCGCCATGTGGCTCAGCAGCAGGACCGGCCCGCAGCCTGCCTGGATCCAGTACGAGCTTGACGGCATCTACAAGCTCCGCGAGATGCGGGTGTGGAACTACAACGTCGTGTTCGAGGCGGTGTTGGGCTTCGGCTTCAAGGATGTCACAATCGCGTACTCCGCGGACGGCACGACCTGGACCGTGCTGGAAGAGACGCAGTTCCCGCGGGCGCCGGGCCAGGACAGCTATGCCGCCGGCGCGATCGTGGATTTCCAGGGCGTGCCCGCCCGGTTCGTTAAGCTGACCGCCAAGAGCAACTGGGGCGGCCTGATGCCGCAGTTTGGCCTCAGCGAGGTGCGGTTCTACTATACACCGGTCCTGCCACGGGAGCCGGTGCCGGCCTCCGGGGCAAGAGGCGTGGACGTGGACGCGGTGCTGAGCTGGCGGTCCGGACGCGAGGCGGCCTCTCACCGGGTCTACTTCAGCACCGACCGCGAGGCGGTCGTCGCGGGCACGGCCCCGGTCAAGACTATCAACGTCAACCGCTTCGATCCTGTGGATCTCGAATACGGCCGGACCTACTACTGGAAGGTCGCGGAAGTCAACGCCGCGGCCGCACCCAGTGTCTGGCAAGGCGCGGTCTGGAACTTCTCCACGCGGGAGTTCCTCGTCGTCGATGACTTCGAGAGCTACACGGACGATGAAGGCAAGCGGATTTATGAAGCTTGGATCGATGGCTGGACCAACAACACCGGCTCGATGGTCGGGCACCTCCAGGCCCCGTTTGCCGAGCGCAGGATCGTCAACAGCGGCAAGCAGTCGATGCCGCTGGACTACAACAACACCAAGTCGCCGTTCTACAGCGAGGCCGAGCGGACCTTCGACAAGGTCCAGGACTGGACGGTCCACGGCGCCGACACGTTGAGCCTGTGGTTCCGCGGCCACCCGATCGCCTTCCTGGAAACCGCCCCGGGCAGCTTTACGATGAGCGCCGGCGGGGCGGACATCTGGAACGCGGCGGATGAGTTCCGGTTCGCCTTCAAGCAACTCAACGGCGACGGCTCGATCGTGGCCAAGGTGGACAGCTTCGTGAACACCGATCCGTGGGCGAAGGTCGGCGTGATGATCCGCGAGACTCCCGATCCGGGCGCGCGGTTTGCCGCGGTCTACGCGACGCCGGGCAACGGGGTCCGCTACCAGGCCCGGCTGCTGAATCTGGGGGCCGCGACGAGCGATACCGCCATTGCCACGGCCGAGCAGATCGCGCTGCGACCGCCGGTGTGGCTCAAGATCGAGCGAACGGGCAGCAGCTTCCATGGCTTCTACTCGACCGACGGCGTCAAGTGGACCGCGATGGCCTGGAACCCGCAGACGATCAACATGGGTCCGACCGTTCATATCGGCCTGGCGGTCACCAGCCACAACGTCAACGCCGTCACGACGGCGCAGTTCTCCAACGTGGCCACGACCGGCGGCGTCACCGGCGCCTGGCAGGCGCAGGCGATCGGGGTGGCCCAGCCGGCCAACGCCCCGGCGCCGCTGTATGTGGCGGTGCAGGACAGCACCGGCAAGGTCAAGGCGATCGCGCATCCGGACCCGGCGGCCACCACGCTGGCGACCTGGCAGCAGTGGCGGATTCCGCTCAGCGAGTTCAGCGCCGCCGGCGTGCGGTTGACCGCGGTCAAGAAGCTGTACCTCGGCGTGGGCGATCGCGCCCAGCCGACCCGGGGCGGCGCCGGCGCTATTTTCATCGACGACATCGGCGTCGGCCGTCCGGCTCAGTAGTGCCAACCTGGAATGCATCGGGATCCCGCCAAGGCAGAATCCGGCCTTGGCGGGACCCCTTGTCTATCGAAGGAGGAAGGGAACGCTGCCTCTGGGGTCTGGCGCCCTGCACACGCATCTCCCGCGCTACGCATGCCGCACGACACCCGACGACATGAGCTGGGCAACCGCTCGACGGCCGGCGCTCCCGTTCAGCGTGTCATCATCTCTTCCAAAGCCAGGGCCTCGGGCACGGGACGCGGGGACTCCCGGTGACGGCCGCCGCAGACGCGCGTGAGCTCGTCCAGGGAGGTGACACCGGCGGCGGCCTTCTCCAGGCCGTCCTGCATCATGGGGCGGGTCCCGCGCCTGCGCAGGCAGCTCAGGAGCTGCTGGTGATCCGCTCCGGACCGGATGAGGGTCGTCATCTCGTCGTCCATCGCGGCCACCTCGAAGATACCGGTGCGGCCCTGATAGCCATAGGCGTGACATTCCGGACAGATCGTTGCGGGTACAGGCGCGATGTCGCAGGTCGCATCCTCGCGGCCGGGATTCTGGGGTCCGCAATCCCAGAGGTGTTCCGGCGCCGCCAGGCCGAACCCGGCATACAACTCCCTTTCGGCCTCCCCCGGCTCGCGCGGTTGGGCGCACTCGGGGCACAGCCGCCGCACCAGGTTCTGAGCGATGACAAGCTGGAGCGAGCTGCCGATGATATGGTAGGGCACGCCCAGGTAGTGCAGCGCGTCGATCGCACCGGCGGCATCCTGCGCGTGGATCGTCGCCAGGACCAGCCGGCCCGACAGGGCCGCCCGCGCCGCCACCAGGGCGGAATCCCCGTCGCGGATCTCGCCGATGAGGATCAGGTCGGGGTCCATCCGCAGGATGGTCCGCAGTCCCTCGTGCATGGTCAGCCCGTGGTACTCATCCACCTCGATCTGCTGGATATACGGGATCTTGAATTCGACCGGGTCCTCGATGGAATAGGTGGTCGTCGTCCGCAAATCCAGGAGCGAGGCCAGGCAGTACATCGTCGTCGTCTTGCCCGAGCCGGTGGCGCCGGTGATCAGGACCAGGCCGTTGGGCGAGCGCACGACGGAGGACACCTTCTCCTGGTCGGCCGGACAGAACCCCAGGCCGGCCATGTCCCACTCGTCCCGGGGGACGCTGAGCAGCCGCAGATGCGCGGACTCGCGGTCCCGCACGGGCGTCAGCGTCACGCGGATCTCCCAGCGCATGTCCTCATCCGGCCAGACGAGCTGGCCTTCGAGCGGCGAGAACGAGCGGACGATCGTCAGGCCGGCGGCGCTCTTGAGTTGGTTGAGCAGCTTGCGGCCCTCGGCCGGCGGCAGCAGCAGCTTCGGGTGGATCATGCCGTCCACGCGGTGCAGCACGCGGAGGCCGTCCGCCACGCTGTGAAGGTGGACGTCCGTGGCTTTTTCCAGCACGGCGTTCCAGATCAACGTCTTGAGCGGGTCGGGAAAGGACGCGGCGTTGTTCCTGTCGCTCGGTTGGATGTGGCTGTCCTGCGCCGTTGGGGCCATGTACACTGCTCCTTCAAAGGGGCTCGGACCGCCGACGACTCCTCGGGCATTGCCGTCCGGGATCGGGGATCGTCCGGGGATCCGTCCCGTGGCCTATCTCGGCATTTCCCGGACGCGCCTTAACCGGCAATCCGCAATTTCCGTCGGCACTCCCGCGCGCTCAGTCCTTCCCGCGCGCAAGCCGCACGGCCATCTCCCCGGGGCCGCGATTGGACCATTCGGCATACGGGATGACGACAAAGGTCCGCTTGCCCGCCGGCCCTGGCGAAGTGGCACGTAGGGTGGGGCTTGCCCCACCGCCTTCTCTGCCGCGGGGAAATTGGCTTTGTTTTTCCGGGCCCCCTGGCCGGCCCAATTCCCCGTAACCCTTTTCCCATAAAGCACTTGCCCTCGCTTTCTCTCCACCCCAAATTGGGTTTGTTTCGCACGAAAACCCTGCCGCGACGACCCCGGAACGATGCCATACCGCAGTAGTAGGGTATCCCATCCTCCGGTAGATTGGGTTTGTTCGGCGCAGTTCCGTAGCATGGGCGTCCCGCCCATGAGTACCACGGGCATCCTGCCCATGTTCCCGAGTGCCGGCCAGCCGAACTGGCTTGGTTTGGTGCAGTTCCGTAGCATGGGCGTCCCGCCCATGAGTACCACGGGCATCCTGCCCATGCCACCGCCATGCGACCACCGGGCGGAAATTGGCTTTGTTTTTCCGAGGCTTGCTGAAGGCGTGACTCACCATAACTCCTTTCCCGCAAAGCCTTTGTCCCTCCTGATGCCGGGGCCGGAATTGGCTTTGTTTCGCACGAAAACCCTGCGGTGGCAACCCAGGAATGATACCATATCGCAAAGGTAGAGTTTCCCAAATGTCCCATTCCTCCCAGGTTTGGCCTTGTTCGTCACTGGCCCCCGGGAACGCCGATCTCCCGATCGGCATCGTGACGAAGGCTGGCTTCGTTCGCATGACCAGTCACTATGTATCCCCACCGCGGCAGTAGTCATTCTCGCGCAACGCCGCCGGGATCACGAAGCGGGGATAGCCGGATCCCTGCTCTTCTTCGTGGCTTCGTGCCCGCGAGCGCGTTCCGCCGTCCGCCGGCCTCGGCCCTCCCTTCCCCACGGTTTCCCATTTACGATCCTCCATTATGTTATGTGTGGAATATACGCATAGGCCGATTTGCCGTCAAGAAAAAATTCCGGCGAAATCCGAGATCGACGCGCGCAGCGACGCGGCGGCGCAGAGATCGACAGGACAACCCCGGCCTTCTTGACACAACGACCCGGAAGGCCAAGAAAGGAGGCTCATCCGGCTTTAGCGTACTTCCATAATCGAGGCACGCCCGAAGCGGGCGTGCGAAGGAGATTTTCCGCTTTGGGCCAATAGCATGGTATGGGCGAGAAGGCGACGCCCCGTCGCAGCGGCGTCGCCATGCCACTGGGCCGCTGCGGCGCTCAGGTTGCTTCTCCGCAGAGCCCTATCCTCCGCAACGACAGATTCAAAATACCCTTGTTTTAGCCCTTTGTGGCGCACTTCTTTGCTGAGAAGACATCCTTGAGGACGCTGCGACGAATAAGCAGGAGCCTCGGGGTAGACACGTGTGGTGAGTTGGAAGTAAGCGGCATGGCGGTGGGAGCGCGAGAACCGGGAGTGAAGAGAGACAAGGGAACGGCTCAATAGGCGGGCGATTCCTGGCATGTCCCTGCTTGATCTGAGGAGAGACTATGAAGGCAATCACAAGGTGTATCGAAGCTCTGCGTGTACAACTGGATAGGCATCGTGGGAAGGGTATGAAGGAGTACCCGACTAGAACGATACTCATTGACCCCTTACTTCAAGCACTTAACTGGGATGTGCGCGATCCCGATGAGGTTGAGCTTGAGTATCCGACAGTCGACGCCCAGTCGGTGGATTATGCCATGAAGATCAACCGCAAGGTCGTTCTGTTGGTTGAGGCAAAACCGCTTGAAGACCCTCTGGACGACGTCAAGTCCATAACTCAAGTAGTGGGCTATGCCGCCAATGATGGCATTGAGTGGTGCGTGCTGACCAATGGAATTCGGTACAAGGTGTACAGAGCTTCTGAGCGGGCGAGCGCACCGGAGAAACTGCTCTTTGAGGCGTCTATTGCGCCGCGCGAGTCGGAGGGGTTGTCTATTGAACAGATAGCAGCCCAACTCCATCGTCTCTCAAAGGATTCCCTTGCGGCAGGTGTGTTGGACCGTCTGGGGACCGAGATTTTCACCACGGGAAAAGTCCGCAAAGCGCTCGACCGCCTCTTCACTCCGCCCCCCGGCAGTCTTGTTCGCCTTGTCCGAAAGACGGTCAATGATGCTTCTGTCACCCCGGCGCAGATCCAACAGGCACTCGCGCGCATATGGCATGCGAGTGAGCCGGCTTCAAGCGGTGTAGAATCGAAGGCAGCCCGAGCAGAACGGCACGAGGAACGGAAGGGATCAGAGTATACTGAGAGTCACCACACAATGGGGAAACCCACTGAAGTTGTCGAACTCTACCGGGCGTTGGATCGCTTGTGTCAGGATCTCGCGCCGGGCAGGATAACACGGGCTTACAAGGCGAAGTACATAACGTGGGCCGTAGACAAATCGATATTTGGATTTGTTTGGGATTTGGTGCTTGGATCTTGGAATTTTGGGATTTGCCCGTTATGATGGTCCCATGACAAGCCGGTAGTGGTGTTGGTGCTTATGGCGAGTGAAATAGACATATCGTCGTACCGTTGCGATTGCGGCTATGAGGCCCATTTCTTTCCGAAAACCATCCGCCAGATGGAGCGGATGAGCCTCAAGAAGCGAGTGAGCCTGGGCGAGGGCCGCCATGGGATCGTCTTCCACCGGGGCAAGGCGATCGAGATGATCTGCCCGCAAAAGGGGACCTGCCCAATCGAGTAGGGCCGGACCCAGGTCTCTCTTCTCGACGGCGCGGACGAGGCGATGGCTGGGCCGAAGGCCGGGCTGGGCGGCTCTGCGCAATCTGTGGCTCACTGGTCTCTGGTTGCGGCTACAGCGAGCGGCATGGGCAAAATGAATTTGCCCACCCTACCGGCTGTTTGGGGACCGCATCCCCGCTGGCCGAAAATCGGGCGAGGACGCCCGACCTACGAAGAGAAGCCTTGCGGCGTCACTCCAAACACGCCCGCCGTTGCATGGGACCACTCGGCCGATCGAACAAGGGGTTGCGCGGTTCTGAACCATGCCCTTGCCCCTGCGCCGGCAGTGGGGCATCGCAGATTACACGGATTCCGGGCCGCGACCACGGAGAGGGTTGTATCCCGCGTCGAGACGCCACGATCGCGAAGGGTCTCAGGTGCTTGCCGTCCTCCGCCCTCTCCCGGAAAGCCTGTGAAGATCGGTGCAATCTGCGGACTCGTTTCGCCGCTTACGGCTTGCTCTCCCAGTCATCGACTTCCTTCTCGGCGGCGTCCTTGCTCTTGCCGTACTTCTCCTGGATCACGCCGACCAGCTCATCGCGCGAGCCCTCGACCTTGTCGAGGTCGTCGTCCGTCAGCTTGCCCCATTTCTTCTTGGCCTGGCCTTTGATCTTATTCCATTTACCCTTCAGAATATCCGCATTCATCGTTGATCTCCTTCAGAACTATGCCGCAATAGAAAATATTCACACAACTCCCTACGTCCCGCGGCCGGCTTCCGCCATTAAGGGATTTCCTTTCTCGACGGCGGCGGGCTCTTGCTCCCGGTCCAGTTGCGGGTTTTAGCCCCATGTGAGGGCTGAAATCGGTGGGCGGAGCCCACCCTACGGCTGGCGCTTGGCGTGGCCCCGGCCGAAGACAACACCCGGCGCGGGATTCCGGCGATGCGGCGGCTATGGGCGTATAACCGAAACCCAACAACGCGAGAGCGGTAGGGCGGGCTCCGCCCACCATCTTTCTGCCGCCGACGCTTGCCCGGCCCCCGCGCGAACCGATGGCGGAGATTGGGAGGATGCAATACCTGATCCACCTCCTATCTGGGCAGCCCGGGGCGTCCGAGGAAGGCCTCGGCATGACGCAGGCTCGCGGTGCCCCGAAGGGGGCATCTCGATTGTATAGGAATTTGTTTTTGTGGATAACTCCGGCGCGGCCGATCCAGCCCCGCCCTATTCTTCCAGAGAGCCTCTGGAAGAATAGGGCGGGGCGAAAGATCATAGCCCAGCGATTCATCGCTGGGTCACCAGGCGCTACGCCGGAATGAGTCCCGGCAGGGACGACAGAACCCCGTCGGCCGGACACCGGCTTTCTTTCGCCCCTACGGGGCTGGGGATTGCGTTGGACCTTGGTACCCACCGTTGAAACGGTGGGCTATTGTCGGTCGTCCCTGTCGGGACTGTCTTGAGTCCCCGGCGCAGCCGGGATAAGTTCACGATGGCTTTCTCGCCTGCGGTCGAGGCACCGTCGTGGGCGTAGACCATCGTCAAGGGCAAGCCCTTGGCGATGCTACCCGTTGTCTTGCTGAGATGTGTAGAACAGTGAGGCTGGAAGCCCATGCCACACAGAACTGGCTTCTCACACACCCTCTCAGGCTTCCGACCTGCCTTCTCTTGAGGATGCCATAATCCGGATGACATCGCCAAGGCCTCCGGCCGTGACGAATAAGATCGGTAATCCAGCCCCGCGTTGGGAGTCGGCCTGGTTCGGAGTTCCGTCTTATGAATTTTGACGCACAAGACCGGTAATCGCGCCGCACCCGTCGTTTCGCCGATGTGCCTCGCGCCAGGCAACGTGTGGTTGTAGGGTGGGGCTTGCCCCACCGGGAAGCCGGACCCAAGAAAAGCGGTGGGGCAAGCCCCACCCTACACATTACCGAACTTGCTCGTCAGAATTCATCAGGCGCAGTTCGCTCTTGAGTTGCCGGACCCAGGCTTGGATGCGGCCGGGCGTGCGATCGGGCTCACTATCCTCATCGAGGGCGAGTCCCACGAGACGGCCGTCCACCTCGGCGGCCGACGCCTGATAGGCGTACCCGTCCTTGGACCACAGGCCGACGACCGGCGTGCCCAGGGGCTTGACCTTCTCGTAGAGCAGCCCCATACCGTCGACGAAGTGGTCGGGATAGAGCTTCTGATCGCCCAGGCCGAAAAAGGCGACTTTCTTGCCGGCCAAGGCCTGGCGGGTGAGTTGGTCCTCGAAGACCGCCCATTCATCCTGGAGGCTGCCCCAGTGCCAGGTGGAGGTGCCGAAGATCAGGACGTCGTAGTTGCGGAAGTCCTCGGCCGAGGCCTGTCGCACGTCAACCAGGTCCACGGGAGTGGGGTCAAACGCCTCCCCGATCAACTCCGCCACTTTTAAGGTGCTGCCGGTGGTACTGCCGTAGAACAAACCGATTCGCGCCATGTCCTTATTCCTTCCTCACAGACAAAAATGTCGGCGATCTTGACCGCTCGGGTCCCACACTCTGCGACTATGTCGCGCCGAGTCCCTTGGCGATGAGTACGGCCCTGACGAACCCCGGTTCAACAATCCGAGGGATGGCAGGCAGGGACGTGTCGCTATGGCGCACGCGACGGGAAATCCTGTCGGCAGGCAAAAATCGCGAAAATGGCGAATGACGGGGGCATCACGGCCATTATCTCCAGCATCGTTTCCGGCCTGTGGTTTGCCCCGGAATTGGGGGGAGGCTTCAACATCGGGACGATCATCGGTCTGATCTACCCCATCGTCACACTGGT
>VGYL01000212.1 GCA_016872975.1 Planctomycetota bacterium | reverse complement strand
CGACATCCGGTCCGCACCCCGTACCGATACTGCCGGTTCGGACAGGAGATTATAGCAACCCTAGGGCAGGCGGGAAATCGGATTCGCCAGGGCAATTGCATGTGAGCATGAACTTCACCGTTTGGAGTTCCGCCTTCAGACGGGTCGGAGAGTGTTCCGGCGCAGCCGGCTCCAGCTCCCAGGAACACGGAAGAAGAGGAAGGTCGGACTGTTGGACCCGCCTAATGAGTTTTGACGAACAAAACCGGTAATCCCAGATCACCCATTGCCGGCTGCCATGTCTACGCCTCGTAGACATGCTCGACTCGATCCGCAGAACATGCCTGCGCAAAGCCGCAGGCATGGCACGGGGCCCCCAAACACGATGAATCGCGTTTGGGGGCCCCACCCTACACATTACCGAACGTGCTTGTCAGAACTCATAAGGCGGCCTTGCCCCGGATCGCGGCCAGCAGATCCGCCGAGGACGCGGTTTTGAGCACGTAGCTCTCGGCGCCGGCCCGGTGCATCCGCTCGATCGTCTCGGGCTCAGCGTGCATGGACAGCGCCACCACCCGGGTTTTCGGCAGGTGTCTCTTGATCTGCCGGGTGGCGTCATCGCCGTCGATCAGCGGCATGGAGACATCCATGATGACCATGTCCGGCTGCAACCGGCCGGCCAGGTCCACCGCCTCGCGGCCGTTGGTCGCCTCGCCGATGACCTCGACCGCCTGCTCTTCGCTCAGCAGGGAGATCAGGCCCTCGCGGACGATCTCGTGGTCGTCCGCCACCAGCACCCGCAGTACGGAAGACGGAGGGCGGAGGACAGAGGACGGCGTTCCCATATCGGGCTGTTCTCCGTTCTCCCTCCTCAGTCGTCTGTCCGCCGGCGTTTCGCCGTCCGGGACGACGACGAACGTGCTGTCCTGGCCTCTGACGCTCTTGATCTTCATGCGGCCGCCGAGCAGCTCGATGCGCTCGCGGAGGCTCAACAGGCCGAAGCCGGCGGCCTCCCTAAGGGCTTGGACATCGAAGCCGCGGCCGCGGTCGGAAACCGACAAACCGATGTATCGGCCGAGCCGCCGGACCTGGACGCGGGCCTCCGGGACCCGGGCGTGCTTGACCACGTTGAACAGCAACTCCTGGGCCGCCCGGTACAAGAAGCCCTTGAGCGCATCCGAGTGCAGTATCACTTGGCCGTACGCCTGTACGTGAACGACCAGGCCGTACTTGGCCTGTACCTGGTTGGCCAGCCACCCCAGCATCTCGGCCCAGTCGCTGTAATGCAGCACGGCCGGACTGAGCTCGTGGGACAGGCTGCGCGACTTCTCAATCGCGTCCTTGAGCATGTCGTCGATCTGGAGGGCGGTCGCCCGCAGCGACGGATCGTACTGGAGCCGATGCTTCATCAGGTTCAAATGGAACTTCGCCGCCGCCAGCACCTGCTGCAGGTCGTCGTGCAGAATCTCCGCCACGCGCCGGCGCTCCCGGTCTTCCGCCTCCGACAGCTCCAGCGCCAGCTTCTGGAGCAGCCGGGCCCGGTGCTCCAACTCCGCCGTGCGCTCGGCCACCTTGTTCTCCAGGGTCGCCGTCAACTCGCGCAGGGTCTGTTCCGCCCGCTTGACCTCGTCGATGTCCGTGGCGGTGCCGAACCATTTGACGATCCGGCCCTCCCGGTCGCGCACGGGCGTCCCGCGACTGAGATACCAGTGAAAGCTGCCGTCGGCCGTCGGCGCGATGCCTCGGAACTCCTTGTAGCGCTCGTTGTAGTAGTCCACCCGTCCATCCGGATCGGCCGTCCATACCAATTGCGGCATCGCGTCCGCCAGGTGCCGGAACCGCGCCTCGCTCTCGCGCTGCTTCTCCTCGGCCTGCTTGCGTTTGGTGATGTCCAGAAAGGTGCCCAGGTACTGGCGCACCGAGCCATCGCGCGCGCGGGCGAAGACCGTCTCGCGCGACAGACACCAGATCCAGCGGCCGTCCGAAACCCGGAAGCGGTATTCGATCTCGCGCATCTGGTGTTCCCCGGCGGCACGGAAGGCGCCGATATGGGCGGCGACCCGGTCCCGATCGTCCGGGTGGAACAACTCCAGCATCCGCGGCCCGGTGAAGGAGCGGAGGTCTTCCAGGCGATACCCGGTCAAGTGGGTGTACGCCGGACTGATGAAGGTGATCCCCCGCTCCTCCATGTCATAAATGTACAGGCCGTTGATCGAGGAATCCAACACTTTGCGCGTGAACGCCTCGCTCTGGCGCAGGGCCTGCTGGGCCCGGCTGCGCTCGACCGCATAGCGAATCGTTCGTCCGATCACACCGCCGTAACTCTGCCCTTTGACCAAGTAGTCCTGGACCCCCACGCGCAGGGCCTCGGCCGCGATCTTCTCATCGTCGGCTCCGGTCAGCACGATCACCGGCGCCTGCCCCGCCGCGCGGGCCATGCGCTCGCAAGTCTCCAGGCCACTGCTGTCGGGCAGGTTCAGGTCCAGCAGGACGACATCGAACGGCTTCCGGGCCAGCAAGGCCAAGGCCTCGTCCAGCCGCTCGGCCCGCTCGAGCGCGAACGTCTGCAACGGGTAATCGCGGAGCGATTCGCTCAGCAGTTGGGCATCGCTGGGACTGTCTTCCACCAGGAGGATCTCAATCGGTCTTTGTCTCACAGGATTGCTCATGTCTTGCTCCTGCATCGGGTAAGGTGAAATAGAACGTCGATCCCCGGCCCGGCTGGGATTCGACCCAGATCTGGCCCCCGTGGCGCTCGACGATCCGTTTGCAGATCGCCAGGCCGATGCCGGTGCCGGGGTACTTGGTGCGGGTATGAAGGCGCTGAAAGATCAGGAAGATGCGCTCGCCATACTGCGGCTCGATCCCGATCCCGTTATCGCGCACCCAGAACTGCCAGCAATGGTCTTCCTGCCGGGCGCCGATCCGGATCTCCAACGGGCGCTCGGAACGGAACCTGATGGCATTGCCGATCAGGTTCTGGAACACGTGAACAAGCTGGGCCGTGTCCGCCCGAACGGTGGGCAAAGAGTCGGACGTGACGGTCGCGCCGGACTCCTGAATCGATGCCTGGAGATTCTCCAGAGCGTTGCGCAATGCCTCTTCGGCCTTGGTGGGCACCGGCGGGTTGCCCCGGGTACCCACACGGGAATACTCCAGTAGACCGTTAATCAGCCCCTGCATACGCGCGGCGCCGTCCACGGCGGCGGCGATGAAGCTGTCGGCCCGTTCATCGAGCCGGCCCCGGTAATGTTGCTGCAGCAGGGTCACGAATCCGCCCACGGCCCGTAGCGGCTCCTGGAGGTCATGCGAAGCGATGTAGGCGAATTGCTCCAGATCGCGGTTGGAGCGCCGCAAGTCGGCGTTGGTCTGCTCCAGGTTGACCCGGGCCGCCGCCAACTGCTCGGACATCCGATTGAGGGCCCCGGCCAACTCCTCCAATTCGACCAGGCCGTGGACCCTGGCGCGATGATCCAGGCGGCCTTCTCCGATCGCGTGGGCATGACGGCGCAGAGCATCCAAAGGGAGGCTGATCCGCCGGCCGATCAGAACGGCGAGCGTAAGACACAGCGCCGCCACCGCCACAATGAGCACCGAGATCCAAGCCACGCTGCGCAGCAGGGGGGAAGCCATGGTCGCCAGGGAAACCCCGGCCCCCGTGACCCAGCCGGTGGAGCGCACGGGCACCCGCGCAGCCAGGCGGCGCGCGCCGGTGTCGGGCGAGATGACGGTGCCGTCGGCCTCCCGGCCCGCCAGGGCCTCGTACAAAGCCGCATCCTGCGCGTGAGAGAAGGTCAGGCCCATCCAACGCGGATTGTTGGAGAAGACCACGGTCCCGGTGGAATCGAACACGACCAGGAAGTCCGAAGGGGCCACCCGGATGTTCATCACAGTGCGGCTCAGGGCCTCCGGATAGACGATCGTCAGCACCGCGCCCCCGAACCGCCCATCGGCCTCCGGCATCCGCTCGCCCACCACGAAGACCGGCTCTCCCGTGACCGGACTGGTCAGCAGGTCGCTGATCACACGCTCCTGCCCGCTCTGGAGCACCTGGAAGGATTCGCGTTCCGCGAGGTTCAATCCCTTGGTGGCAGGATCGCTCGAAGCGACAATAATGCCCTTGGCATCGACCCAATGGATGGCCCGGACCGATTCATACTGTTCCCGGCTGGCTTCCAGCAGCTCGTCGGGATGCGCCCCGGGATGATCCGCCAGATCGCGCAACGCCGCGGCCAGCGTGTGCTGCTGTCGGAACAGGTCCTGGAGATACGAGTCCAGTGCGGTCGCGATCGCCCGCGACACCTCCAGATTCGTTTGTCGGGCCTGGTCCAGGTGATTGCGGTACCAGAACCAATCGACGGCCGCCAGCAGCAGCAGCGTCGGCACCAAAGTGATCAGAACGAGAAAGGCCAGGGCGCCGCGCACCGTACGGGGCGTAAGCCGGGAGAGGAACGGCCCGTCCTGGATGTTGTCCGGCGCTGACGTCGTGGAAGTCATGCTGCTGCGCCCCGTTGGGAAATTCGGTGGGCGCGATCTCTCGAGATGGCCGCCGCGGCCCTGCGCCCGCCTATCTCTATGGTATACCACGACTTGGGGCCTCATTTGTTCACGCGAAATCGTGTTTTCTCACGCTCCCGGACGAACCCGCCGCCGTATAAAGGAGTAGCGTACAGACTGAAGACGATGAGCTTCAATGAGGTCCCCCGGCGCAGGTCTCTGCCTGGGGGTGAGACCCCCTTACAGATATTGCACGGGAGTGTTCCGCATGGCGATCCGGATCATTGTAGCCGACGATCATACCCTTATTCGCGAGACATTGAGCGACTTCCTGCAGGAGCAGGAAGATAGGGAAGTGGTCGGTCGGGCCGCCAACGGGGATGCGGTCATGGAGTTGACGACGAAGCTCCAGCCGGACGTGGTGGTCATGGATATCAGTATGCCGCCGGTCCTGAGCGGCCTGGAGGCGACGCGGTGGATTTGCGGCACCTGGCCCCAGGTGAAGGTTATCGCCCTGTCAGTGTACGCCCACAAACGGTACGTGGCCGAGATGCTCAAGGCCGGGGCCAGCGGGTATCTGCTCAAAGACGCCGAGTTCGACGAGTTGCTGATCGCCATCCGCGCGGTCGTCGAAGGCAGAACCTACATCGGCGCCGGCGTGGACATCAGCGCCCTGAACAATCACATCCACAGCCGGTAATCCCGCCGATCCGCCTGTGTTTGAAAACGGCGTGCGCCGGTACTGTGTTTCATAAGTTCCGAGACGATGGGGATAGATTGCCGCGCTCGGCCAGCCTCGCTCGCAATGACATACAGCCACCAGCTATGTCATTGCGAGTCGCGAAGCCGCTGCACGGCGGATAGGAGAAAGAAACCCACTGGATCCAGGGTGGGGTCCCCAAGCGCGATGCATCGCGACGGGTGGCAGCGGCAAGGCCGTAGGCTTTGCGCAGGCCTTGCCGATGGCGGATGGACTAAACCATCGCCAAGCTCCGAAGACTCCGCTTGACGCTGCCACCCAGATTACGAAATTCTCAAGCGGAATCGATGTTAGCCCTTGCCGAAGCGGACGCTGCGCGTGTCCTTCTCCAAGCCCGTCGGGATCGTCAAGGCCTGGTACAACTCCGGCCGGCGCGTCTTGATCCAGCGTACACCGGTGCAATTCTCGCGCAGGGCCGGGTCCAGGTCGGCGATGACCATGTCGTCCTCCGCCTTCCAGGTCTCCGCGAGGATGCGGCCGTACGGGTCGAGGATCATGGCGTTGCCGGTGCGGACTTCACCGCCGTCGAGTCCGACGCCGTTGCTGAAGACCAGGAACAGGCCGTTGTCGTGCGCGCGGGCGGGCAACCAGGTCATGAGCCATTGTCTGCCCTTGGGGCCCTTGAATTCTGCCTCGATAGCTTCAGGGTTCTCCCGGCGCCGGTCCCACAGGGCCCGATCGATCAGACCCATGCAGCATGGACTGGGTGTCTTGCAGCCACCGGTCTGGTGCGGCGCCAGAAGAATCTCGGCCCCCTGCAAGGCGACGAGGCGGACATTCTCCACGAGGTTGTTGTCGTAGCACGTCAGGACCGCGACGCGACAGCCGAGAGGCGTATCGAAGACCGTGAACTCCGAGCCGCAGGACAGGTGCCGGTTGACGAAGGCGTGAATCTTGCGGTGGCGGCGAAACTCCCCGTTCGGCATGGCGACCACATAGGCGTTGTACAGACTTTCCCCGTCGCTCTCGATAAGACCCGCCCCAATGGTCATGTGGTGCTGCCTCGCCAAGCTCATGAGAGCCTGGGCGGAAGGCCCGTCAAAGAGCGGCTCGGCGAGGGCCTGCAAGTCCGCGCGGGACAGGTCGCGCAGAAACCAGTACCCGGTGATGCAGCACTCGGGGAATACGATCAACTCCACACCCTGCGCCGCGGCCTGCTTCACGAAGCCTTCGATCTTGGCGAGATTCGCCTCCTTGTCGCCCACGGCATGCTCAAACTGGACGGACGCGGCACGGATCCGCTTCATGGCTGTACCTCCGGCTTCTCGATCGTTGGACATCATCGCGTAGTGCTCCACAGCATTCTGCCCGCGTCGGAACGAACAACTCCCTTTCGAGTCGGTTCCAGACCCGGTGCGTCATTCGCCCGATCATGGTACTGCCATTTCTTGAAATGCCAAGTCGCTGTGGTAAAATCACACCAGTTTGCCGTGTGCTCGTCAGAGCATAAGATAACGCCTGACGGCGGCACTACAAACGGGTGGAAACAGTGAACAGGGCCGTGGCGATGGTCCGGATCAACGCAATAGGAGCAGAGCCATGAAACGACGGGATTTCGTAGCCGGCGCCGCGCTCGGACTGGCGACACTGACCGCGGGCCGGCCGGCGGGCGCGGCCGGACGGGACCAGAAGTACCGCGTGGCGGTCATCGGCAGGACCGGCAAGGGCAACTACGGCCATGGTCTGGACGTCGTGTGGAACGACATCGAGCAGGCCCAGGTCGTGGCCGTGGCGGACGCGGACCCGAAGGGACTGGCCGCCGCGGCCCAGCGGCTCAAGGCACCGCGAACGTATGCGGACTACCGGCAGATGCTCGACAAGGAACGACCGCAGATCGTGAGCGTGGCCCCGCGCTGGCTGGATTGTCATCGCGAGATGGTGCTGGCCTGTGCGGAGCATGGCTGCCATGTCTTTCTCGAAAAACCGATGTGCCCGGACCTCGAGCAGGCGGACGAGATGGTCGCCGCGTTCGAGAAACGGAACCTGAAGCTGGCCATCGCCCATCAGACGCGCTACAGCCCGGCGCTGGCGCACGCGAAGAAGGCGCTCGCGGACGGCCTGCTGGGGGACCTCCTCGAGCTGCGCGGCCGGGGCAAAGAGGACGCCCGGGCCGGCGGGGAAGACCTCATGGTCCTCGGCACGCACATCATGGACCTGATGCGGTTCTTCGCGGGCGATCCGCAGTGGTGCGCCGCCCAGGTGCGGGCCAACGGACGCCCGGTCACCAAAGCCGACGTGCGCGAGGGCGCCGAGGGCATCGGCCCCCTGGCGGGCGATGAGATCCACGCCATGTACCGGTTCGGCGGGATCACGATGGGCTATTTCTCCACCCATCACGCGCGACACGGCGCCGCGGCACGCTACGGCCTGGAGATCCGCGGCAGCAAGGGCCTCCTCACGACCACAACAGGGGCGTTTCCGGAGGTGTGGTTCGTGGAGGACCCCTCCTGGCAGCCCGGCCGGAGCAAAGCGCCCTGGAAACGGATCACGAGCCAGGGGATCGACCGGCCCGAGCCCATCGCCGACCCCAACCATCACCACGGCAATCGCCTGCTCGCCCTGGACCTGATCCAGGCCATCGAGACCGGCCGCCAACCCCAGGGCAGCATGTACGACGGCCGGGCGGCCCTGGAGATGATCCTGGCCGTCTACGAGTCGCACCGGCAAAACGCCCCGGTCCCCCTGCCGCTGCCCCACCGCAAACACCCCTTGACCCTGTTCTCATGACGAACAAGGTCGGTAATCCAGTCCGGCGCTGGGCGTTGGCCTGCTGCGGAGTTCCGCCCTTGGTACACCGCCCCAGAAGTTGGGGGGCCAAAAGAGTCTTTGTCAGGCGGCTGGGCCGCCTCCCCTGCCAACGTTCTCCGGAGGCGGTTCATGGGCTGAAGCCCCGGGGAAGAAGGACGGAATGATGGAATGATGGGGAAAGAGGGCGCCTCGCGCCACCCAGTATTCCAACTGGAGTTCTGCAAGATGGGGGGTTGGGCCTACTTGAGAAAGAAGGAAATCGGGAAGCGGGCCGGGGCCCGTTTGCGGCCGCCCGCGCCGGCGGGGCCGGCGGCGGATTTCTGCGGCAAGACCCTCTTACAAGCTTCGCTTTCCTGGTTCCGGCTTCGACCGCTTGTGCCCGGTCGCTCTTCTTTCCGGGCACGTGAGGGCCTCCCGAAGATCTTACTCCCGCACACACCGACGCGTCCCCGCGAAGCAGCTCTCTCTGCACGCCAACGAACCACAACACCCCTCCCCTGAACCGCCTCTTTGAAACTCTTTGAAAGGGACCGGCATTTCGGGCTTCGCCTTCCGGAATCTTCGAACGCCAGAAAGCGCCGGCAGCAGGCCCCGCACACACGTTACCGAACCTGCTCGTCAAAAGTCATCAGGCTCGTGAAGCGGTTGGGCCTGGTTCCGTTCCGGCCGAGTTGTGGTGGCGCGCGTCCGGAACATCTCCGCGTAGGGCGAGCGTGGGCCGCCAAACGCGATTCATCGCGTTTGGGGACCCCGTCGCCGCGTGCCGAAAGTCGGGCGAGGACGCCCAACCTACGAAGAGACGCCTCTCGGCGTCAGCACAAGCACGCCCACGGTCGTATGGGGACTACCCGGCCGATCGTACAAGGGGTTACCCGATTCTGAACCATGCCAGCGGTGGCGGTGACGTCTCGCACGCATGAGGCTCTTTCCGCCTTGACGCCGGCGGCGGTCGCGAGTAGTGTCATATTGGCACAGGCAACCATCCAAAGCTCTCTGTTGGTGCTGGAGATGAGAAGGCTCATAAAGGCCATTCTGTTCCTCGTCGTCGTTCTGGTCGTGCTGGCGGTCGTCGGCATTGTGGGAGCAGTTCTGTTCGCCGATCGCGTGGTGCGGACCGCGGTAGAGACGGCCGGGACGAGGACCCTCAACGTCCGCGTGGACGTCGGGCGGGCGAATGCCTCCTTGCTGTCC
>VGYL01000211.1 GCA_016872975.1 Planctomycetota bacterium | reverse complement strand
TAGGCCATGCTGCTCCTGCTGCTGTTCCAGACGCACGCAGCCTTCCAGGTCGCTGACAATGGCCTCGGTCGTGGTCACTTCCGCCAGAAACGCCCGCGTCGGCTCGCCCGGGGCTTTCGGTCCGGTCTGCTCCGGGACCGTCTCGGCGATCTGGACCTTGTAGCCCACCCAGGTCTTGGTCTTGTTCTGGTCCTTGGCGGCCCATTGCGCCTGCGGATCGTGGGGGTTCTGGACGGTCCCGCTGTCTTCCTGCTTCCGCACCGCCGGACCGGCCGCTGTGACCTCGAACTGCTCGCCGAAGACCCGTTGCAGCAGTTTCGTCTTCTCGTGGGCGAGCAGGTCCTGGTGGTTCTCCACCCACGCCAAGAGCGTCTGCATGTCCTGGCCGGTCTGCTGGAACTTCGCGGCCAAAGCCTCCTTGCCGAGCTTGTGCCAGAGCACCTCGCTGTCGCAATACCGCTCCCGCAGCGCTGCCCCTTCCGGCAGTTCCCCCAGCCGCCCGGTGCGTTCCAGCATCTCCAGAAACAGCCGCACCGTCGCGCGGGTCTTCTCCAGCCGGCTCATCTGCGCCACTTGCCCCAGGATATGCGTCGAATCCAGGCGTTGCTTGCCGCGTCGGGCCATCAGCCCCTCCTGCTCCAGTGCCTGCAACAACGCATCGAAGGCCACCCGCCCCTGCTCGTGCGCCAGCAGCCGCTGGCGAAAATGCACCAGTGTCGTCGGATGAAACCCCGCGTAGTCCACGGGCAGATCCAACGCCTCTTTCCAGCCCAGGTTCAGCCGCAACCGTTCGAGCGCCTGCCGGTAGGGGTCTTTCTCGTCAAACAGGTTCGAGGCCAGGAAGGACACATCGAAGAAACTCGACTGCCGGTCGCGAGAGCAAAGCGTCATGCGAAATCCCCCCAGATATTCCCTTATCTTGCCCTACAGTCTACCCGCCCTCGCTATAAGAGACAAGGAAAAGCTACAACAAGAACTGGGGGTCTTCAGCGGAATCAACGATTCACTGTTTCTGCTGACAGGCGGGTTTTTCAGCGGAATCGAAATTGACGAATTGGCGGCCTGTTGCGCTTTGCGGTATAACTGGCGTTGCAGAACCAGCATCCACAAGGAGGTGGTCTATGGCAACGCCATCGAAGTCCCGCAGCCCGGAAGCCCCGGCGTTGCCCAGTTCCGCCGGCCCGGTCGAGCCGCCGCCGCTGGCGTTCTTCGCCTGCCCCAACCCGGATTGCGCGTCCTTCAACGTCTTCGGGGGCGACGACCTGTCCGTCGCCGAATACATGGGCACACACAAGGCCATTCGTCGTTTGTACTGTAAGGTCTGCCACGGACGGTTCAGTGAACGCCAAGGCTCTCTCTTGCAGGACGGCAAGCTGCCCCCGGCCGAGGTGGTCCGGATCGTCAAGTGCTTCGGATACGGCTTGCCCGTGGCGGCCACGGCGGACATCTGCGAGGGCGATCCCCGCACCGTCCAACGGCTGCTTGAAAAAGGCGGCCAGCGGGCCCACGATTTCCACCAGTCGCAACTGGAGCGTGCCCAAGCACCCCTCGAAGCGGTCCATCTCGACGAGATGCATGGCCACGTCGCCGGCGATACCCGCGACGAAAAAGGGGGGCTCAGACGGTGGCTGCGCCGGCGAAAACCGGCCGCAAGAAGGTAGGTCGGACCTGGGTTCACATCGCCTTGGAGGCCAAAAGCCGCTTTGCGATCGGGATGCTGGTGGGCCCGCGCACCCAGACGATGGCGACGGCGTTGGTCGTCTCGGTGGCGATGGCGAGCGCGGGCGGGCCGCCGTTGTTCCTGATCGACGATCATCGGCCCTACCCCGCGGCGTTGTTGCAGGTCTACGGCGAGATCAAACACCGCCGGCGGCGACACGGCCGGGGTCCCAAACGCAAGCCCGCGCTCAAGCCGCCCCCGGGGCTGCTGGTGGGGGTGGTCCAGAAGGTCCGCGACGCCAAGGGCCATCTCCAGAAGGTCAAGCGCAAGGGCCTGTTCGGGACCGCACGCGCGATCGAAGCCCGCATCCGGAAACTGCCCATCGGGCGTCTGATCAATACCTCGCACTTGGAGCGGTTCAACGGGACGGTCCGCAGCCGCCAGAGTCGCCTGACGCGCCGGACGCAACAGATCTCCCGGCGGGACGATCTGCTGCAAACTGGATTGTGGATCTTCCGAGACATCTACAATTGGATCAAGGTCCATGGTTCTCTGCACGGCTGCACCCCGGCCATGGCACTGGGTCTCACCGACCACATTTGGAGCCTCTGGGAGTATGTCTGTTACCCGGTCCATGTCAGTGACATTCAGCGCGACATCTGGGCGGAGCAGCGTCAGGAACTGCAAGAATCGGCTGTCGACCGCCGTGTTCGCAAGAAAACCGTACCAACGTCATGATCCACGACCCAGGAATACTCCTTTCGGGAATTCTATGGCATAATGACGGCCATGAGGGCAATGACGGCTGGATGGGCATGAGCAGCCTCCTGCCAGCCCGGTCCCTCCGGATTGTGTGGCCCTTCTTCTGCTCTGACCGCGCCAAAGGCGGTATCTGAGGCGCCCCTTCCCGGCCTGTAGCCGAAAATCCACTTGAGGCCACACGCACAAGCCTGTAGAATTCCAATCAAGCCCTGTCTGACAATCGGAGATGAGAATATGCTGGCGAGATTGCACAGCGTGACCCTTGAGGGCATCGAGGGCGTTATCTGCGAAGTTGAAGTCGATGTCGCCCGCGGCGGCTTGGAGAAATCCATCATCGTGGGTTTGCCCGATGCGGCGGTCAAGGAGAGCATCGAGCGTGTCCACAGCGCCATCGTCAACTGCGGATACCGATACCCAAAGACGCAATCGCTCATCAATCTGGCCCCGGCGGACATCAAGAAAGCCGGGCCCGCCTTCGATCTTCCCATCGCCTTGGGTATGCTCATCGGGGAGGGTGTTCTGGCCGGACCTGCTCTCAAGGAATATGTGATCGTCGGGGAGCTGGCCCTGGATGGCCGGGTCAGACCCGTCAATGGCGTGCTCAGCATGGCTATGACCGCGGCGGCCAACGGCTTCACCCGGATGATCGTGCCGCTGGAGAACGCCAAAGAGGCCGCCGTGGTGCAGGAGATCGAGGTCTTTGGTGCTGGCTCACTCTCCCAAGCGGTCGGTTTCCTCTCCGGTCAACTCATGCTCGACACGACCGTGACCGACATCGACGAGTTGTTCACTGTGGCGTCCCACTACGAGGTCGATTTCGCTGATGTCAAAGGCCAGGAGAGTGTCAAACGAGCCCTGACGATTGCGGCGGCAGGCTCTCACAACATCATGATGATCGGCCCGCCCGGGGCTGGAAAAACAATGCTCGCTCAGCGTCTCGCCAGTATTCTGCCCGCCCTGAGCCTGGAAGAATCGCTGGAGACCACACGCATCTACTCGGTGGTCGGCCTGTTGAAGAAAGACCAAGCGTTGCTGGCAACCCGCCCAGTCCGGGCCCCCCACCATTCGGCCAGCGGTCCGGCCTTGATCGGCGGCGGCTCCTCGCCCCGGCCGGGGGAGCTTTCCCTGGCCCACTACGGGATTCTCTTCCTCGACGAGTTCACGGAATTCCCTCGGCACGTGCTCGAGATGATCCGCCAGCCGCTCGAAGATGGTTTCGTCATCGTTTCGCGGGCCAAACGGACGATCCAGTTCCCGGCCCAGTTCATGCTTGTCGCCGCCATGAATCCCTGTCCCTGCGGTTATTTCGGCAGCCATCTGCGGGCCTGCAAGTGCACGCCCGGCCAGATCGCCAAGTACGTGGCCAAGGTGTCCGGGCCGCTCGTGGACCGGATCGACATCCACATCGACGTGCCGGCGGTCGCGTTCAGCAAGCTGCGGTCGAAGGCCCGGCAAATCGAATCGGCGGCCCTGCGAGCCAGCGTCGTGGCGGCGCGGGCGATCCAAACGAGCCGGTTCGGCAACGGCAAGGTGCGGACCAATGCCCACATGAGCCACCGGCAGCTTGAGCAGTGCTGCAAGATGGACGACGCCGGCGAGTTGATGCTCAAAGAGGCGATGATGGAACTGGGACTTAGCGCGCGGGCCCACGACAAGATCTGCAAGGTGGCGCGGACCATTGCCGATCTCGAAGGCGGCGCGGACATCCGCCCCGAGCACGTCGCCGAGGCCATCGGCTACCGGAAGCTTGACCGAAAACTCTGAGTGGCCCGGGCCACGCCGAGTGTGATATGCGGCCTCCGGAATGCCGAGACGCGGCCGCAACTGCACGACCGCGGCCTCTTTGGCGTTCTCCAGCGGCACGAGCATGCGGGTGAAGCCGCTCGCTGCCGCGGTCATGGCCATACTCAGGACGCGGTTGACCGGCCGGTTCACAAGGGAATTCGGCCCGCCCCACGAGCCCGCCGGCCGGTTCGCCATCGCGCCAATGGGACGCGGAGACAACGGATCGCACGTGTACGTCCTCTCGGGGGATTTGCTTTGCACGTGCAGGCTTTTCGGCGATAGTGAGGTCATGGTCAGCCGGAACATCGATATTCCGAGAGACAGAATCGCGGGCTTCTGCCGGCGTTGGAAAATCCGGGAGTTTTCCCTGTTCGGCTCTGTCCTGCGCGCGGATTTCGGTCCCCAGAGCGATGTGGACGTGCTGGTGAGTTTCGAGCCGGACGCCGAATGGGACCTCTTCCATCTGGGAGAAATGCGCGAGGAGTTGATGGGTCTGTTCGGCCGGGAGGTGGACTTGGTCGAGAAGGAAGCTCTGCGGAATCCCTTCCGGCGGCGCACGATCCTGGATACGCGGGAGGTGATCTATCATGCCGCCTGAGCGGGAGGACACCTCGGGTAAGGAGAAACTCGTGACGAAGAAATCCCTGTGTTCGAGCCAGGTGCTCACGGTATTGGTTGTCCTGTGCTGCCTCCCGATTGTGAGCGTGTCCGCGGAAGAGGGCTTCATCTCCCTGTTCAACGGCAAGGACCTCAGCGGGTGGGTCCCGGTGGGGACGCCGGAGGCCTTTACCGTCAAGGACGAGGCCATCTACACGACCGGGGCCGGGCCTTATCCCTCGTGGCTGCGCAGCGCGAGCGAGTACGAGAACTTCGTGCTGCGCTTCGACTACCGGACGCAGGGCTGGTACGAAGGGGGCTTCCTGATCCATGTCCCGCAGGACGGGCCGGGCTCGCAGCTCGGATTCAAGATCCATCTGCGGCACGACCGCCACGAGTACGGCGCGCGCTCGCCCGGCGCCATCTACGATGCGGCCGCACCGCGCAGTATCGCCAATCTCCCTTCGGGGCAGTGGAACCGCTGCGAGGTCGAGTGCCACTGGCCCCGCCTGCGCATCACGCTCAACGGCACTCTCCTCCACGACCTCGACATGGCGACCCACGAGGCCCTCAAATACCGGCTGCGCCGCGGCTTTCTCGGCATTCAGAACATCGGCTGCCGGGCCCAGTTCCGGAACCTCCAGATCCGCCCGCTGCCGGACCAGGAGCGGTGGACCCGGCTGCTGGAGTCCGGCCTGGAGGAGCTCACCATGCAGGGAGAGGCCACCTGGCAGATCGAGAATGACATTCTCACCGGCAAGGGCGGGGATGGCCAGGCGACTACGAAGCAGCAATTCGAAGGCCCGTTCGAGCTGCAGGTGTGGGTCAAGACGGCCGTCAACGGCAACGGCGGCGTCCTGCTGCACTGTGGCCGGCGGCACGTCGAGGTCCAGTGCTTCAATTCGCCGGACAGCACCAACCCCACCGGCAGCGTCTATGGCCTCGCGCCCGCCCAGCGGGTCGTCAGCCGGGACCAGGAGTGGTTCCTGATGCAAATCTTCAACGAGGGGCCGAACGTCCTGGTCCTCGTCAATGGCGAAAACGTCTGCATGACGAACGAGCTCAAGCCGCCCTATGCCGGCGGCATCGGTTTCCAGCAGCATACCCCCGGCGCTGTCATCCAGTATCGCGGAGCCCGGATCAAGCCGTGGCCCCAGGGGTTCCTGCAATGACCGCGGGGCGGAAGCACCAAATCCGAAGCAAATTCAGAACTCCAACGACTGAAACGCTCGCGCCGTGCGGTCGTGCCGTTCGGAATCTTGGGGCTTCCTCTGTCTTGGATTCATAGTCTATCCCAGTCGGCCCACCGCAGAGGCGTGTCCGGTTGGCATCCTCACGGCCGGTAGGCCTTGGGGACGGTCGTGCGCACGGAACATCCGCCATCGCCAAGCTCCGAAGACTCCGCTTGACGCTGCCACCCGACGCTCGCGCCATGTGGTTGTGCCGTTTGGAGTTTTGAGCTTTCTTCCTTTTGGATTTGTTTCGAATTTCGGATTTCGAGTTTCGAATTTCCGCGCCCCGCGGCCGTGGTCGGGTTATTCCCAGGCGTAATACGCGACGCCTTCGAACGCATAGGTGAGTGACGGCGGCGTGGCCAGCCGCCGGGCTTGTTCGGCATCGATCGTGTAGAGAAAGCTGTCGTCCTTGAGCCGCCGGAAGCGGTAGACCGGCTTGGTCGCCGGGGCGGGGTAGTCCTGCGGGCAGGCGTAGAACGCCACCCCCTCGAAGGTCCAGACGTGCGGGTACCTCGCGATGAGGATGTCCTTCTCGTTCGCGTCGATGGTGTAGAAGTGGCCCGCGGCGGCGGACCAGAACCGGTACACCGGCGCCAGGCCGGGGACGCTGGGCGTCTCGGCCGCCCGGAAGACGGGCCCTTCGTAGGTCCAGAGCTCCGGAGAATGCCGGATGAGCTTGTCCCTCTCGCCGGGATCGATCGTGTGGAAGCACCACTGCCGGTTCGGGCACGAGAAACGGTACACAGGCCGCAGCGAGGACCCCGGGGGACCGTCGCGCTCCGCCGTGGCGGTCAGGGCGAGACTGAAGTGCAGACCGCACGCGACGGCGGCGTAATTCCTGCCCGCCGGCGGGCGGGCCTGTCCCCAATGGGGCGGGCCGGAGCTGTCCATCCCGGCGCCCCAGCCGACGAGGGAGCCGTTCTTCTGCAGGGCCAGGCCGTGCAGGTAGCCGGCCGCGACCGCGAGATAGTCATTGCCGGCGGGGATCCTGGAGACGCCGTAGCCGCCGGAGTCATCGCCCCACCAGGCCAGGGAACCGTCGTTGCGCAGCGCCACGCAGAAATTGCCGCCGGCGCTGACGGCCATCAGGGTCCTGTCCCGGGGCATGCCGGTAGTGGCCGCCCAGTAGCCCCATGAGGCCAGCGAGCCGTCCGACCGCAGCGCCACCGCGTGGCAGTCGCCGGCGCCGATCGCGCGGAAGCCTTTGTCCTTGGGCATGCCGGACACCTGCCCCCAGCGGTCGCTGCCCCAGGCCGCGAGCGAGCTGTCCTGCCGCAGCGCCACCGCGAACGACTCGCCCCCCTCGACGGCGACGAAGTCATCGCCTGCGGGCACGTGGGAGACCTGGCCGTCGGAGTCCCGGCCCCAGGCGACGAGCCGGCCGCCGGTGCGGATCGCCAGGCTGAAATCAGCCCCGGCGGCGATGGCCGCGTAGATGCCGGGCGGCACGGTGCACTGGCCGTAGTTGTTCTGCCCCCAGGCTACGATGGTGCCATCGGAGCGCAGCGCCAGGCCATGCGCGTCGCCGGCCGCCACCGCCACGAAATTGTCCCCCGCCGGGGCGGAAGCGACCTGCCCCTTGGCATCCGAGCCCCACGCCCGTACCTGGCCGGCGTGCCCCGCTCCCGTCATCCCGGCGACCATGGCCGCCGCCACCCACAGCACCTTACGCCTTGCCGACCCTTCCATAGGCCATCCTCCTTGCTTGCCCGATGATACACTCCGCTCGATATTGCTGTCCCGGCCCCCGGTCTCCGACCCGGGATCGCCCATGCCCGGCCCGTTATGGGCGATATTTTCGCACCTTCGTGACGCAGTGCGAATTTCTCCGCCCAGCCGGCGGGCCCATGCACATGCCTTCTCCCCGACTCATCCCGTCACGGCGTTGGTTTGGTTCGGAGTTCCGCCTTCAGGCGGGTAGACAAGTCCGGACCTTCCTCTTCCTGGCACGGTTACGGGGCGCGGAGCCGGCTGCGCCGCAAGACGGTCAGACCCGCCTGAAGGCGGAACTCCGAACGCGGAACTCGATTGCCGGTCTTGTTCGTCAAGACTCATAAGGCTCCCAGAGGCGAATGACATGGGGGAAAAAGTAGAATGTCCCCTTTTCCTCACCGTTTGCGGATCGCCATGTAGGGTGTGCTGTGCACACCGTCCCGCACGCGGGGCAGGTTACGGGTTCTTCTGGTCGCCATGCCGCTGCATGAGCTCGGCGTTGTCCACCCACATGAGGAAAAAGGGCGTCGCGCCGGGCTCGCGCTTCCGGACGCAGATCAAAAAGGGCCGGTCGAAGTGCAGATGGCGGGGCTTATCAACTTCCTGCGGCATTCGAGCGGCGACCGCCAAACGGGCTTCGGATCTCAGAACCACGCCGGTGCGGCTCAGGGAGAAGTCGATCTTCTGCAGGGCTTCGAAGAAGAAGTAGCCCTGCCATTTCTGGTTACCGAGGTACTTGCCGAGCAGATCCTCGAAGTGGTGGGTCAGCTTGTAGAGCACGTCCGGCACGATCAGGGTGTCGATGGGGCGGAGCTTACGCCAGGCTTCGTAGTCCGGATCGTTCTTGAATCCGGTGATCTTCTCCTGCAGGGCTTGGGCGGTTGCGCCGAGCGTGTTGCCGCGCGGTAGGCGGGCGAGCACGACCTGGTAGGGGCGCGTCTCGTAGGACAGATCGACGGCGAACTGCGCCGTGTCGGGTGACTGGCCGGGATCGTAGTAGAGGATTTCCACCTGCGCGCGGACACGATCGTAACTGCTGCTTTCGGGGCCGGTCTGGGCCCGGAACGCGGTGACGCCGGTGCGCGTGCCGTTGGAATCCTGGAACTCAAACGCACTGGGGCAGGCGTAGTAGGGGTACTGGAACGCGACATCGACGTTCAGGTACGCATACGCCAGGGCGACATCGGGCAGGGTCCTGTACCGGCTGTCGAACTCAGGGACAGGCTCCGCGGGGAAGCGCCGCTTCATCTCTTTCTGAATCTGCTCGATGATGCCCTCCCTCACGAAGCCGGCGGTCGCATAGTAGGACCTCTCCTCGATGCTGCCGGCGGGGAACGACGCCTGGTTCAAGCGGCCTGCCAATTCAATCGTATAGGAATTTGCTTTTGTGGATAAGGGGTGGATTACTCGGCTGATGGACTGGGTATCAGAAAGGATTCAGCCTCGGGTTGGTGCGTCCGGGTGGCCCAAAGAGTGTTGGGTGGGGGTCTCTG
>VGYL01000210.1 GCA_016872975.1 Planctomycetota bacterium | reverse complement strand
ATGCAGCCCTGCCGCCAGAAACCGAAGTAGAACAGCGCGCCGAGCATCAGGACGAAAATCGCCCGGCGACTCCGTCGGCGGAGGATCAGATAGGAGGCCAGCAACAACGCCGCCACGAGCAGCACCACCTCGGCGTACTCGTAGAGGACCGGTCGCGGCATGGGGGGCGGCGGCGCTTGCGGGAACTGGTAGCCGCTCTCGAATTCCGGCGGGGGAAAACGCAGGTCGCCCCGCACCTGGAGGCAGGGAACCAGCAGCGCCACGGCAAAGGCGGTGATACAGGCGAAGCGTGTCATTCTAAGGGTTCCACCTCTTTGAGCAGATAGGGCCGGTCGGCGGGAACACGCTGGAACGCCTGCGCCGGACAGGCGGCCGCGATGGCGCATTCGTTGCAGTTGAGACAGCGATCGTGCCGCACCTGGAGAAAGAGCGACCCGTTGCCGAAGACCATGCACCCCTTGACGCACTTGCCGCAGCCGTTGCACAGGGCCTCGTCGATCGAGTACTCGTAATAAGGGTCCTCGACGAAGGTCCGCTCAATGGCCCCGGTGGGACAAAGCTCGTTTTCCGCGCCGGTGTCCAGGGCCTTGGGCTCCGGCACGAGATAGCCCGTGCACAGGTCGCAGTACCCGCAGAGCGCATAGGCCTGGATGCACTTGACGGCGGACAGCTCCAGCACGCAGTAGGTGGCGCAGTTGCCGCAGGCGATGCACTTGAAGGGGTCGATCTGCCAGACGGTGTTGTCCCGGTTGTTCCGGGCGACGCTCAGGCCGGCAGCGGTGCCCGCTCCCGCCAGACAGGCGCCCCAGAGCCCTTCCCGCAGGAACTTGCGCCGGGTCACATTCTCTTTGTCATTGGCCATAACGAGTCCTCGCCAGTACGCTTCGCGTCGAGAGCGCCCGGGGCAGGCCGCAATCGTCAAAGACCCCGCAGTCGCGGCACATCCCCTGGTTGAGACATTTGCCTTCCCGCAGAAGCCGGCGCCTTTTGACGGCCAGCCCCCCGCCGGCCAGGCCCAGCACCGCCAGGCTCGCGTTGCGGAGCACACGCGTCAAGAAGAGTCGGCGAGCGGGGACGCTCGCCCTACGGAGAAGCTCTCTCATCGACCTGCCTCTTTCTTGCGAAATACTCGGATCAGGTTGTTCGCCACATCCAGGACGCAGACTCGTCCATCCGGGCCGGCGGCCACATCCAGGCCGGCCCCACGGCACTCCTCGGGTGTGTTGCATATCTTCAGTTGCTTCTCCTTACCCAACTGGACCGGGCCGGCAACCACCCCGACGAATCCGCCGTCGCTGTTGTAGACCTTCACCCGCTCCAGGCCCTTTTCGGCGGTGACGAAGCCGCCATCGGGCAGCAGTGCGAAGCTCACGGGGTTGCAGCACCCGCAGAAGCCTTTGATGTCCACCGACCGTTCGCCCCAGAAGAACTCCAGATCTCCGGCAATGGTGTAGGTATCGATGCGGTTGCGGCCGGGGTTGGCGACGCGCAGCAGGCCATCCCGCGAGACCGCCAGGTCGAAGTGAGGATTGGGAATGATGAAGCCGGGGATGTTCCGCTCGGGGTCCTTCCCGCCAATATGCCCGACGAGCGTGCCGGCGGTGTCATAGTGCAGCACAATCCGATGGCCGGCATCCGCCACGAAGATGTCGTCCTGGTGCCGGGCAATGCTCGTCAGAACCGCTTCATCGCCCAGGGGCTCCCAGGATGCCACGCGCTGGCCCTGCGCACTGAAGACCTCCACGTGATCGCCGAGGCCGACGTAGATCGAGCCGTCCTCCCAGACCGTCAGACAGCGCGGCTCGCCGGATAGATCGATCGTCTTTTCCCAGTTGCCGGTAGCGCTGAATATGCGAATCGCCCGGTCCCCGGTGACGTACATCCGTCCGCTCGCATCCACGGCGATGGCCCGCGACTGGCGAAAGCCCGTGCCGATCGGCTGGCCCATTTCGGCGTACAGGATCAGGTTCGGGTCCACGGCTGCCAGCTTGGTGAGATTGTAGGCATATTCCGCACTCAGGCCGCTGCCCGACTCGCCGGTCGTGTCGAGCCGCAGGACCGAAACGGCGCCGGTGACCATGGCGGCAATCACCAGCGCCACCACGATCAGGCTGCCATCGATCTTTCCGAGTGCTCTCGACACCACTGCGTCCTATATCCTTATGCGACAAGAACTTGCACGCGCCGCATTATAGCCGATCCCGGCGCCGCGATCAACGCCGGCCTGCGGTCGCCGGCGCTCATTGTTCTACACATCCTTGCCTTGTTGCCGAGGGTGGCATCGCCAAAGGCTCCGCCTTTGACGATGGTCGGTGCCCTCGACAGTGCCGCGCCGGCACCCGAGAGAGCCATCGTCAAGGCCCGAGGCCTTGGCGATGCCACCCTTTTCACGCACCCTCTACGGCATTTCGTGGCATGGGCATTTCGCCCATGGGTCGCAGGGCCATCTTGGCCCTGCCTTCACGGGCGAGACGCCCGTGCTACTCATGGGCGGGACGCCCATGCTACGATGCCCTTGCGGGCACGCTACGAACCAAGACGATGCCGGCCGCCGGCTTATTGCCCCGCAATATCGAGGCAGATCATGCGGTTCAGATCGCGTACGATCAATCGGCCGGAAGCGATGGCCATCGGGCCCCAGGATTCGATCCCGCTCAGCACCTTGGCCCGAGCCAGGGGGACGTATCCGGAGGGCGCGGCCTCGACCAGCGTCAACATGCCGGAATCGTTCAGGACGTAGAGCAGGCCGCCGGCAATGGCGTAAGGGCCGCTGCCAAACGTATTTGCGCTCGTGCTGGTCCAGACCACCTTGCCTTCCAGGTCCAGACAAGCCAACTGCTTGTCCATGCCGACGCCATAGAGGTGGCCGTCGTAGAGGATCGGCGTGTGCTGCATCGAGCCGAAGACGGCGGTCGGGTGCTTGAATTCGCTGCGGGCGACGATCCTGCCGTTATCTTCTACCAGCCGCAGCATCATGCAGCCACTTTCATATTGCCCGTAGCCGGCGGTCAGGAAGATCCTGTCGTCACCAATCACCAGCGGCATCGGCACGTTGGTCCGCACTCTCCATTCCTCGGTCTTCCACAGGATCTGCCCATCCTGGGCCGAGACGCCGACGACGCCACCCCGATCCGTCGAGCCGCCGCAGTAGACATAGAAGCGGCTGCCCTGGAACTCCATCGGCGCGACGGACGAGTGGGTCATCACCCATTTGTCCGGGTTCGGGGTCTGCCAGACGATCTCGCCGGTGGCGCAATCGACGGCCAGCATCAGGACCGTCCCCGCCGGGGCAATGATCGCCTTATCGTCGTCGATCAGCGGGCACTGGGCCGCGTACCACTGCGGGATGACGGTGCCATACTCCTTGACCAGGTTGAGCATCCAGCGGAACTCCCCGGTCTTGGAGTCGAGGCACGTGACGTGGCCCTTGGGTCCGAGGGTCACGACGTACTTGTCCGTCACCGCCGGGACGGTGCGGCTCATGCCATGGAAACGCTTGATCCGCACGGGATAGGAGTAGCGCCAGATCTCTCGGCCGTCGTTGAGGGACAGGCAGCGGATGACATCGGCCTGCTTGCCTTGATCGTAGTCCAGCAGGTAGACCCGGCCATCGAGAACAGCCGCTCCGGCGTAGCCCTCGCCCACATCCAGCGACCAAAGAACACGCGGCCCCTCCGCCGGCCAGGTGCGGGCCAATGTCATCGGCTCCGTGCTGATGGCGTCGTAGTTCGCGCCGCGAAACCGCGGCCACGCGCCGGACAGATCCGCCGGCACCCCGTCGGAGGTGACCAGCGCCCCGACGATCTTGATCGGCTCGTCCGCTCCCGCGGCGTCCGTGGGCCGGCTGTCGCCGCCGGGCAGACGCTCCTTCACATCGATGGCGGCATCGGCGCTGAGCCACAGGTACATCAACCCGACCACGCCTGCAATGACGAAGGTCATCGGCACGCAATCGGCTATGAGAAACTTCTTCATGTGCCACCGAGAAACAGAGTCAAAGTACGAGACTCCACCGTAATTCCGTGGACACCGGGTGGCAGCGGCAAGCGGAGTCTTCGGAGCTTGCCGATGGTCTTTCCCACCCACCATCGGCAAGGCCTGCGCAAAGCCTACGGCCTTGCCGCTGCCACCCGGCCGCGCGCCGCAGGGTGTGCTGTGCACACCATTTCGGCTGCTGCTCGGCATCCATCAGATTATTGGAGCTTTGTCGGTCCGCGGAGAAGGTGTGCACAGCACACCCTACTCATGCCGCAACGACTCCAACAACGGACCGCGCAAAGCCAATGTCCCGGCGAGCCAGACCCAGACGGCGCCGCTCAAGGCGATGGCGGCGACGGTCACGGCCAGCGAGGTATACGGGACCTGGCCGCCCGGCGACTGGACCGCAGGAATCACCGCCACGAGGGCGGCGAGGACACCGCAGGCCAGCCCGGCGAGCATCAGGCCCCAGTGCTCGTAGAAGACCATGCGCTGCAACTGCGTCCGGCCGAAGCCGACGGCCCGGAGCATCGCCAGCTCGCCGCGACGTTCGAGCATGTTCCGCAGCACGACGAGACCCAGGCCGACACTGCCGAGAACCAGTCCCAGACCACCCAGGACCATGAAAATCGACAAGTACGTGTTTTCCACCGCACTGAAGGCGGCCAGGCGTTCCTGCGTCGGCGTCAGGACCAGGCCGTAATCCCGAAGACCCGACGACAACTCCTGCGCAATGGCGTCCGCCTTGTCCGGCGGGGCATCGATCAGGAACACCCGGTACCCATCGACCGACGGGAATCGTGCGACGAACTCATTCTCGGCGATAACCAGGCTCCCCTGCAAGACCGAACCGGCCAGCAGGCCCACGATTCTCACCCGGAACGGCCGGCCCATCTCATCGGTATACTCCAACTCGTCACCGATGTTCTTGCCCAGTCCCCAGAAAACGGTCGGGTAATCCCCGATGGCCGGCACGGTCCCGCGCTCCAGGTCCATCCGCAGCAAGGCCCAGTCCTTCTCCTGCTGTCCCTGTGCGATGTGTGGCACCCCCGCCCCCGGGGGTGATCCCTCGGGCGTCCCAGCCGAGGACGGCTGGGCTACAACAGCGGTGAACTTGAAGGCACTGCGCCAGCGGAGGGCCTCCGCCTCTACTCCCATCAGACGGGGTTGCTGGGCCCGGTTGAGATTGAGGCAACTGGCGTCGTCGCCGTCCCGGACCCGGAACTGGACCGCTTGAACGTCATTGAAGTCCGGCCCCGCCAATCCCAGGGCCTTTCGCCCGGACTCCGTGCTCAGATCGTGCAGGATGGGAAGGGACGCATCTGCGTAGAAGGCAAAACCGCCCGTGCCCGAGCCCCGGCCTTTCGCCTCGTTCCGCGGATCGCGGCGATTCGCTCCGACGGCGACCACCATGAACACGCCACACGCCAACAGGCCGACAATGGCCAGACTCCGCCCGGAGCGGCGCGTCGCATTGCGCAGGCCCAAACCCTGAAGCGACACGAGAGGCCGGCTCCAGCCTCTGCCCGCGATCCGCAGCAGGGCCTGGCTCAAGCTCAGTGTCCCGACCAACAGCAGCGCCCCCGCCCCGAAGAAGGCGCCGGCCAGCGCCTGGCTGTCGCCCCCGGCCATGAGCACCAGAAAGACGGCCACCGTGACAAAGGCAAGGATCGCCACCGCGAGGCCGAATCTGCCGTTCGTAGTGTGCCCGTAAGGGCATATCAAGCGTGTCGCGGACGTCCCGTCCGCGCTTCGAAGGCGAGACGCCTTCGACACGGCGCGGGCAGGATGCCCGCGACACGAACGCCTTGCGGCGTCACTACGAACTGGTTGGCCCGCACGACGCCCCCCTTCGTCCATACTGCCGGCCAGCAATTGCCGGGCGGGCCGTGTCGCCTGTTTGCGCAGCGTCAGCCAGATGGCCAGCAACGCCGCGCCCAAGCCGCCCAAGGCGCCCCACAGCAGCGTCAAACCCCGCGTGTAATAATAGATCGTGGCCCCGCCAATAGCCCCGCTCCACAGGGTGCCCAGGCCGTAGACCATCAAGCGGGTGTACAGCAAGCCGGCTCCGATGCCGGCGGCCGTGCCGAGCAAAGCGACCAGGCCGCCTTCCGCCAACAGCAGCTTTCTCACCAGACCGGCAGGCCAACCGACGGCCAGCAACATTCCAATCTGCTGGCTGCGGCCCTCGACGCCGAAGACGAACAGCAGGCCGGTCAGAATGACCGCCGCCGCGATCAGGAACATGCTCAGGCCCAGGAACAGCCCGCCGAAATCGGTGCCCTGGTGGCTGGCCTGGGCGCCGCGCTCGCGGATCGGCTGGAAGAACAACCCGACCGTGGCCGGATCGATCTTGCTCAGCAGGTGCCGCTCGATCTCGTCGGCCAGTCCCTCCCGCCAGGGATACCGCACCGCGGTCAGGTTGCCGTAGTGGTTGGCCCAGCGCAGTTGGCCGGCCGCCAGGGTGATGAACGCCTTGGGCGTGCCGCGATAGTCGTCCCAGTACTGCTCGTCCTTCGGGCGGATCTTGTCCAGATCGACCGGAACGCCCGGCTCCCAGTCCCGGCAGTTGTCGACATCGGCCAGGCCGGGATAGCCCGGCATCAGCTTGGGATCGCCGCCGGGATGGTCCATCGCCACGATCTGGACGACCTTGAAGCGGCTCTGCTGCTCGTGCAATTGCCGCCGAGCGCCGACGATGTAATACGCGACATCGACCAAGTCGCCAACCCGGGCCCCAAGATCGTCGGCCAGCCACTGGTTGATGACGATCTCATCCGGCCGCATCCCCACGGGGATCAGTCGCTCATCATCGATGGCGGCCACCATCGAATAGGGAGTCACCTTCTCGCCCAAGCGGATCTGATTGGCAAAATACGTCAGCACGCCCGTGACGGCGCGGGATTTCGTGGCGAGGGCGTCCCGCCCTTGCGTCTCGCGGGCATCCTGCCCGCGCTGCGGAGGCGAAACGCCTTCGCCTGGGCGGTTCGCGCCGGCTTCCATCGCGGCCACGCCAATGGGTTCGTCAATGAAGATCCGCCGGCTGCGCAACTCCAGAACATCCTGCGGCGGCAGATGCTCGAATTCCAGTCCCGCATCGGCCGGCCGCCAGACCTTCTCCACGGCCAGACTCACATCATCCGCCTTGATCCCGCCCTTGAGGTGGGCGGCCAGCAGCATATTGGCCCGCTCGGGCTGCTCGATCTGCTCGCCCAGCCAGGACAAGGGGACAAAGACATTGAATGGCGCGGTCTGATTCGCCTGGAGATCGAAGCGGCCGAACGTAGTATCGTCCGCGACGGCTCCGACCCGCAGCCGAAAGGCCATCGTCCGGTCCTTGTCGGAGACCAGCGGCACATCGCGCGGCATCAGCCCGGGTTTCTCGATCCGCAGGACGATCTCGTCGCCAACCGCGACGCCCAGCCTCCGCGCGACCGCGTCGTTCAGGACCACCCCCTCCGCCCCCGCCGCGCCGCCCTCAGGCGAGGAATCTGGGGTCAACTCTTGACTCTTGACAGATGTGTCAAGAGTCGAGAGTTGACCCCCGAAGTTTTCCGCGACGCCGCTGCCAGGGATACGGGCTTCCTGCCCATGATTTTGGATCCAGGGGCGGGACGCCCATGCTACTTGGCCGGGCCGAAGGCCGGAGCCGACGGCATAGAACTTGTCCGTCACGCCGAGGACCTGGACCCGATTGAGACGCCGAGACCCGTCTTCATTCGTGAGGATGCCGGAGACCTGTAGAACAGGCACAAGGGTCCCGCCCACGTGCTGTTCCAGATCGTCGGCCAGTGCCGCCCGGAAGAAACGGCCTTGCGGCAGGACCGCGAATTGGACCTCCCCCAGGCGCGCCTCCAGGGTCCTCTGGAGGGTGTGGCGCACCGAATCGCCGACCGCCAGGGCCCCGGTGAGCACGCCCGTCGCGACGACAACCGCGAGCAGGACCGCGAGGTTCGTGCGGCGATAGAACCATAGGCTGCGCCCGACGAGCCGCCACAGACTCATGACCGGCCTCGCTCGTGCAAGACCCCGCCGCTCAGCTCCAGCACCTGCCCGATGCGCGACGCCAGATCGCGCGAATGAGTCACCACCACCAACGTCACGCCCTCGTCCCGGTTCAGCTCCGCCAGCAACTCGGCGATGCTCCGGGACGTGCTCTCGTCCAGCGAGCCGGTCGGCTCGTCGGCCAGCAGGAGCTTGGGCCGGTTGATGAGCGCCCGGGCGACCGCGACCCGCTGCCGCTGCCCGCCCGACAGCTCGCCTGGCCGGTAGGACATGCGGTCCTCCAGGCCGACACGAGCGAGCAGGATCCTGGCTCGCGCGCGGACCTCGTCCTGCGTGGAACCGTCCCGCGCAGCCAGCGTGGGGATCAGCACGTTCTCCAGCACCGTGCATTGCGGCAGCAGATGATGCAACTGGAATACGAAACCGATCGCGCGCCGGCGAATCCGGGCCAGCTCCTCGTCATCCAGTCCCGCCAGGTCCCGGCCGTCCAGCAGGACGCGGCCGCCGGTCGGGTGGTCCAAGCCCCCGATGATGTTCAGCAGCGTGCTCTTGCCGCAACCGGAAGGGCCGACCATCACGACCGACCGGCCCGGCTCGATCGTGAGCGTGATCCCCTTGAGCACGCTGACGGCCCCGGCCCCGCCCGGCTCGCCATAGGTCTTCATCACATCGACAAGCTCAACCATTCCATCTCTCACTGCGTGTGCCTAAGATAGCGTCTGACGACGCCACTACAAACCAGGCCTTCCGGCCCCCTGCCACCCGGAAGTTTCCTTTTGGCCTTTGAGCGGATCGTTGCATATTATCCTCGCGCGACCACTTGTCCATAGAGGCGCACCATCTCCTGGGCCGTCCGTTGGATATCGAACGCTTTGACCACGCCGGCCCGGCCTTCGGCCCCAAGCCGGCGGGCAGCCTGCGGGTCCAACAGCAGCGGGGTCAGGGCTTCCGCGAGTCTTTCCGGCGTATTGGGCTCGTAGAGCACGCCGCCGCCCGTCAGCGCGAGTGTCTCCGGGAAACAGCCCTGCGCCGGCTCGACCACCGGAACTCCCATCGCCAGAGCTTCAAGAACATAGAGCCCGTACGCTACCGGCTTGTCCTCGGGCACAGACAACACCGAGAGGCTCCGCAGGAATTCCAGCTTGGACGCGGGATCAAACAGCGGCAGGAACTCGACATCCGCGAGGACACCGGCCGCCGTCAGCTTGTGCCGCAAGCGCTCCAGGAACGGCTCGTCGCAACTCATCCTGCCGCCGCAGACCCTCAGCTTCACCGGCCGCAGCTTCTCATA
>VGYL01000209.1 GCA_016872975.1 Planctomycetota bacterium | reverse complement strand
TTGTCACCCGGTCCATGTCAGCGACCTCCAGCGTGACATCTGGGCTGAGGAACGCAATGCCGTACAAGAATCGGCCTTGGATTGTCGTTTTCGCAAGAAAGTCTTACCAATATCATGAGGTACGACCCCGTGTACAAGAATGCCCGCAAACACAACGTCTCCATTGACAGTTTTGATGACTACCTCAAGTACGCTGATCAGCTCATTCAGAAGGCTATCGGGAGAAAGGCCGTGGCCGTCAAGAATGCCCTGCCATACATAAGGAATTTGGAGTTTGCCGATGTTTCCTACGAGAGAGCCAAGGCCCTCTTCGACAAATCGGCAACGGTTGAGCTATCGACGGAGGAGAAGAAGGCAATCCAAGATTACATGGTTCACTGGACCATCGAAAAGGCCTCTGAATACGGCGTGCCCATTCAGATTCACACCGGTTACCTGGCGGGAAACGGGAATACCCTGTCGAACAGTCAACCTCTCGATCTCAACCCACTCTTTCTGAAATACCCCAAGGTCAAGTTCGTGTTGTTCCATGGGAGTTACCCTTGGACGGGCGAGTATTGTGCCCTGGGCAAAATGTTCCCCAATGTCTATCTTGACCTCGTATGGCTACCGCAGATATCACGGTCAGCGGCCATCCGAACCTTTGATGAAATGCTCGACATGGTTCCCTACAACAAGTTCTTCTGGGGAGGCGACTGCGTGTTCATCGAAGAATCAACTGGTGCGCTCGAATATGGCAAAGAGGTCATTGCGGAGGTGCTGGCGTCCCGGGTAGGACGGGGACTCATGACGGAAGACTTGGCACGGGATGTCGCGCGCGGGATCTTTCGAGAAAACGCCATCACCGTCTTTCGCCTTGAAAACCGATTGGCTAGGCCGCACGAGACACACGCTGGGCCTGAAGGTAGGAGCGAGCGATCGGCCCCGTTGAATAGAGAAGGCCCGCAGTCCGATGCGGGCTCGAAGCCGTCGCGCGACGGTGCACGGCGTGATCAGGATGCAACCGTGTCGTCGGCAATTGTGGCGGAGGACTAACGTCGCCTCGGGTGTGGCCTTCCCCCTCAGCATACAGGGTCGGCGCGCCAGGGAAGGTGATTGCACTTCGTGGCCCCTTCGGTGTCGCAGCTCGATGGCCGGCCTGCGTATGCCCCTGTCAACGCTTCACCCACGTTGTTGCCAACGTCGGCGCATGACTCGAAGTCAAGATGGTTCGCTGCTGGTTTCTGGTACGGCCCTTTCATCCGCTACTCTCTGCCGGCTTTGACCGGCGCCTTCACGCTGTCCCTGGATTTGGCGGATTCCGGGACGTATTCACGCATAGCAGGCTGTTGCCATGTGCGTTGCAGCGTGTATGCTATGGCGTGAGCCGATCGGTGCGCTGGACACGGGCGGCATGTGACTGTAACGAGGATAGACCATGAAAACGAACTACCTACGGTCCCGGCGGCTCTTGGTCACTGCAGCCGGCGCCTTCTTCACTGTGGCTCTGGGGGCGACACCACGATCGCCCGGGGAGGAACGCGGCCGGTTCGTGCAGGTGCCGGTCGACAATCCCCGGTCTTGCGCCAATGAGATGTTCCGGGCCTTCGAGGACTACTACAGCCCCCGGATGCACCGGTTGCGGGCGCGGTATGGCCTGGAGGCCGTTGTGGCCGGTGAAAGCGACGAGTGGAAACGCATCCTCCGGCTGCGCCACTGGATCAAGTCGCACATCGCCATCGACAATGACCATCCCACGCCCACCCGGGGAGACACGTTCGCCATTCTCGACGCAGCGCTGGCGGGCGGGAAGTTCCATTGCACGCATTTCAGCATTGTCCAGCACGCGGTGCTCAACAGCTTCGGTTACGTCACCCGGCGCCTGGGCTGCGGGCCGGGACGGAGGGACGACGGCGGACATCACGGCGTCAACGAGGTCTGGGTCAACCCGTTCAGCAAGTGGGTGCTCATCGACGCCAAGTACGACGCCCACTTCGAGAAGAACGGGCTGGCACTGTCGGCCCTGGAGATCCGAGACGAGCTTTGGCGCGACGGGGCCCGGTCGGTGGTCTGCGTCGTCGGCCCGGATCGACGCCCGATGCAGCCGGACCCTGAGACCGGCAGGCGGGAGACGCGGCCCGACACCTATCGCTGGTGTAGCTGGGAAACAGACACCAATCGCTTCACCACGTTCCCGGCGCGGCCTACCTCCACGCTGGTCGTGCTCGACGACGAGCACTTTCGCGGGAACACCTGGTACCGGGACGGCAAGCCTCACTGGGCCTATGGCACGCCCTACTTCCTCCAGACCACCCGGCGCGATTGGATCGAGTGGACACCCAATGTCCTCACTTCCAAGACGACGATCAAGGGTCCCCGGGCGCGTGTGTTTCTCAGTTCCTGCACACCCAACTTCCGCAGCTTCCAGCAGAGGGATAACAATGGGACATGGCGTGACTGCGACGAGGAGGTCGAACTCCCGCTGGACCAAGGCGCTCGCATGCGTTTCGCGTTCCGGACGGTCAATCTTTTTGGAGTCGCCGGCCCCGAACATCACGTCGAGATTGCTTGCCAACCCGCCAACGATTGAATGTGCGGGCCATACTGCGGTAACACACCGCCTCAACGGTACCGGTGGAGATTCGCACCCTATGCCCGAAGCGATGCTTGCAGGCTGCCAGAAAAGGTGGCATGAGTAGGAATATTACAGGGGGCTTCCCTATGGAACCATCATGGAGAGTACCTTACCGAATCACCACGTGTGCCGGGCTCCTGCTGGTCTTGGCGGTGTTGGCCGCCAACGAGCTTCGCGCTGCGGATTGGCCGATGTACCGGGCCGATGCCGCACGCAGCGGCTATACGAGCGACCCGCTGGCGGCCGAGCTGAAGCTGGCCTGGGTCCGGCGGGCCAACGATCTGCCGCAGCCCGCCTGGTCCGGGCGGGACACCCGCATGCCCTTCGATCTGGCGTTCCAGCCGGTGGTTTCCGGGGGGGTGGTCTTCTTTGGCAGCTCGTCCGACGGCCGGATCTATGCGCTGGACGCCGGGACCGGCCAGGAGAAATGGACCTGCTTTACCGACGGTCCCGTGCGTTTTGCCCCGGCCGTCTGGCAGGACCGGCTCTTCGCTGTCAGCGATGATGGGTACCTTTACTGCCTGGCGGTGCACGATGGGAAGTTGCTTTGGAAAAAACGGGGCGGACACGACCACCAGATGGTTCTCGGCAACGATCGTCTGATCTCGCGCTGGCCGGCACGGGGCGGACCCGTCATCAAAGATGGGATCGTCTATTTCGGCGCGGGGATCTGGCCTTCGGAGGGCATCTATCTCTATGCCATCGAGGCCGCCACCGGAAAGACCCTGTGGGTCAACGATTCCTCGGGGACTCTGGTCCTCGAACAGCCCCACGCGGGAAACCGCGCCCGCAGCGGCGTCTCGATTCAGGGGTACCTGGCCTTGGCGGGCGCTTCGCTGGCGGTCCCCACCGGGCGCGCCACGCCGGCGGTCTTCGACGCCGCCTCCGGGAACTTCCGCTATTTCCGCCTGATGGAGCTGGGCGCCGGCTGGGCCAAGCGCAAAGGAGCGGGCCCCTTCGTGACCTTTCTCGACGAGGATCTGTACGCTGTGGAAGACGACGTCTTCCAGGCGTCGGACGGGCGCTTTCTGGCACGCGGGTTGCCGGTGTCTTCGGCCGCGGTGCTGCCTGAGATGCTCGTATTTGCCCAAGGCAACGAGATCCGAGCGGTCCAGAAATCCTCGCTGTGGCAGGAGACCAAGACCAAGAAGGCCGAGCCTGTGCGTCAACTCTCTCTCGACGACATCGCGTGGCGTGTCTCCTGTCCGGACCCGGTCGGCTCCTCGGTGGTGCGGGCCAGCGCCTCGAACGAGGCGTCCGATTGGCCGCGCGAACTCCAGGTCCCGGACCCGGCGCTGATCGTCGCGGGACGCACGGTCGTCGCCGGCACGCTCAACCGCAAGATCGTTACGGTGGACATGGATTCGAAGGCCGTGGTGATGTCCGCCCAACTCGACGGCGTCGCCCTCGGCCTGGCGGTCGCCGACCGGGCCCTCTACGTCGCCACCGACCAGGGTACGATCTACTGCTTCATGAACGCCGGCGCGGGGGAGAAAGAGGGGACGCGGCCGGAGGATCAAGGGGCGGACAGGATCGTGGAGCGTGGGACGGTTACGCGGCTCGTTACGTCTGACGTCGGACGTCCTACGAAACGAGCTTCGCAACCGCAACCGCCTGACGATCCAATTACCCCGTCCCTCTCCTTCGCCTCGCCCCCCATTCCCCAAGACCCGTCCCCCTCTCGGCCCCCTGCCGCGACGGATCGGCCCGAGGGGCCCTATCAGGAGATGGCCCGGGAGATCCTCCAGACGGCGGACCGCACCGCGGGCTATTGTGTCGATCTGGCGTGCGGGGATGGCAGCCTGGCCCGCGCCCTGGCCCAGGCCAGTCAACTGCACATCATTGCCGTCGAGAAGGACCCGCAGCAGGTCGCGGCGGCCCGCGCGACGCTCAGCCGGGCCGGCCTGTACGGCACCCGGGTGACGGTTCTGGAGCGGGACCCTGCCGCAACCGGTTTGCCGCCCCAATTCGCCGGCCTCGTCGTCTCGGGACGATCGGTGGCCGAGGGGCCGCAGGTGACGGCGGCCGCAGAAGTCCGGCGCCTGCTCCACCCGTATGGCGGCGTGGCGCTGCTGGGCAGGCCCGGCCATCTGCAGCGGACGGCGGGCCGGATGCCCGCCGGCACGGGCGAATGGACCCATCAGTATGCCGATGCCGCCAATACCCTGTGTTCTGCGGACGACCTGGCGCGCAGTCCCCTGGAGATCCGTTGGTTCACCGACTTCGGCGTGCGGATGCCGAGCCGCCACGGGCGCGGTCCGGCGCCGTTATGCCGCAACGGAATTATGGTTGTCGAAGCGGTAGACGGCCTGCTCGCCGTCGACGCCTTTACCGGCCGCCGGCTCTGGTCCTACCCCTTGGCGAACATCCTCGCGGCCTACGATCAGGAGCATCTCCTGGGAACGGCCGGCACAGGCAGCAATATGTGCCTGGGCGAAGACAGTGTCTTCGTTCGGCACGGCAGCCGGTGTCTCCGCCTCTACCTGAAGACCGGGACCCTCGTGCGCGAGTACACGGTCCTCGACCCCAACGGCGTGTGGGGCTTCGTCGCCTGGCGGGAAGGGATTCTCTACGGCACGGTCGCGGACCGGACCTACGTGGTGCGGCAGCTCTTCCGGAACGTGTCGAACATGGAGGATCTGCTGACCCAGTCGCACCGCCTGTTTGCCTTGGACGCCGCGACGGGCCAGACCCTGTGGGTCCATGAGGCCCGCGAATCGATCCGCCACAACGCCCTCGCGATCGGCGCCGGCCGGGTCTACCTGATCGACAAGGCCAAGGACATCGTCGACCTTCCCGACCCGGAAAGGGACAAGCACGCCGCCCTGCCGCGGGTCCGGGAGCCCGCGGACGGGCGCCTGCTCTGCCTCGACGCCCGCACCGGCGAGACGCTGTGGGCACAGGACCGGGACATCTACGGCACGACCCTCGCGGTCAGCGCCAAGCATGACGTGCTGCTCATGAGTTATCAGTATTCGCAGCGCTCGTACCAACTGCCCTCCGAGAAAGGCGACCGGCTCACCGGCTTCCGCGCCGCGGACGGCCACCGCCTCTGGGACACCGCCGCACGGTACATCTCCCGCCCGATCCTCAACGACGCGACGATCTATGCACAGCCGCACGCCTTCGATCTGCTCACCGGCACACGCAAGGTGGATTTTGCCCTCAAGGATCGCCAGCCGGGCGGCTGCGGCCCCGTGACGGGCTCGACCCATCTGCTGCTGTACCGGTCCGGGACCTTGGGATACACCGATCTCCTGCGCGGCTCGGCCGTGGAGAACTATGGACCCGTGCGCCCGGGGTGCTGGATCAACGCCATCGTCGCCGACGGACTCGTCCTGATGCCCGACGCCACCGACCGCTGCACGTGCAGCTACCTGATGAAGACCTCCCTGGCCCTGGCCCCGAAAGACGCCCAGTGACCAGGCCAAGACCCCGGAGAAAACAGGCACGCGCCCCGCGCGGCCGGCTTTCGCGGCATGAACCGCGAACGATGCCTCTGCAACCGCCAACCACACGAATAGAACACGTGGGACAACCGCCGTGGCGAGGACGCGACCGCCCTTGCGTGTCGCGGGCATCCTGCCCGCGCTCTTGGGTGACGAGAACGGCCTGTCCGACACGGATTCACACGGATGAACACGGATTCCTTGCTGAAAACTGTGCACTGACAACTGAGAACTCTGAATCCACCGATTGCCGCTGCCGCCCTGCAAGCAACGAGCGACGGGACCCGAACGACGGCTTCCAACATCGATCTCAAGGCCCGGATTCCACCGATGCCCCCAGCCCGGCCTGCGGCCGCAACCAAAGCATTTCTCAACCACGAATCACACCAATCACACGAATGTGACCCCCTGTCTTTTCTCTTCTATTCGTATGATTCGTGCCATTCGTGGTTCCTATCTCATTATTGGGTCGGGACTTGCATCAAGCCACCACCATTATCTGGAAACGCCTCTCAGTTGTTGCGGGTCAGGTGCACGGACTCCTTTGCCAATCAAATCATCCCCAGATCATGTCATTGCGAGGAGCGCCGCGACGAAGCAATCTCCATCTGCGTCCCCCGGCCTTCCTCTGCGGCTCACCACCAAACCCATCATAGCCGCAAGAAACGCAAGAACACGCAAGAAAGGAAAACCTGTGTCACGGACACCAATAAGGACTGTTCCGGAAGGCGAAGCCGCCCGTGCGCGCTCTGTCCGAAGAGTTTCGCAAGAGGCGGTTCAGGGAGTGGTGGGTGACCTCCGGTCCGTCTGCAGGTCGTGGTAGGTGCGGACCCGTCGGTTCACTTCGCCAGTAAGATCTTCGGGAGGCCCTCACGTACCCGGAAGGACAAGAGACCGGGCACAGATGGCCCAGAGGAGTGCTCCGGAAGGCGAAGCCGTAAAGCGAGACAGTCCGACGCGGCCACTGGTGCCCGGCCCTTCCAAAGGCATTCCGGGCACGCAGGGCCTCCCTGAGATCTTTCGCACGAAAGGAACCGACTGGTTCGGTACAGAATTGCCGTGCGGACGGGACGGGATGATCCGCCTCGCCCCTGAACCGCCTCTTCTCTTTCCGCCCGCCGACCGCGACGGCCCCAAAAAGGTACCTGACACCTTTAATTCCCCCGCGCTCGCCAATTGAATAATGAATATTGAAGACGTGACCCTGCGAAGCCCCGGAAGCCGGTGGAGCGCTGACCGGGACATTTACGTCAACAATCACTACTTGCGCTGTCCTTTCAAGATCCAATCGCTCCCACCAGTCTGAGATCAGCACGGCGTTGGGATCGCCCCACTGGGATAGCAACGAAGGTAAGTTCTCCTCGAAGTAGCCCAGTTCAAACACCACACGATGCGCAACCGCGCGTACGTCATTCCTATGCCCAAAGGCGTAGACGGGAGAGTCGTTGGTCACCGGTAGAGGCAAGAGGAGAATCTCCGAGACGGAATTGCCGGATGGTACTCGCCGATACCTCGAAATGACAGGGTCGCCGAAGAAGTTCCGCTCCAAGCGCTTGTGCAGTCTGATCCATAGAGTGCCATCAGTGATACGGGTCTCGGCATCACGCTCACTGACGCGGTTCTTCGAACGGATGTGGAGATCGTCGCAGACCCAGATGTCGTGATCAAAAGGATTATGGACGATGTAGTCCAAGCTCAAGTAATCGCCCGCAACGTCAAGCTTCTGAGCATTGAGAATCTGGGGTCTATCTTCAACGGGCTGATTGGCTTCCTCAATTCGAGTGCCACGAATGTCGCCTGCGCCCCTAGGTGAACAGCCACTCAATGATACCAAGCAGATTACCACAGGAACATTGACGAAGGTCTTCATAGTCCATCCTCTAACAGCGGTGATTGGCAGCTATGTATGTTGTCATACTGCATCATACAATCCACAATACATGCACTGTTGTAGTGAGGCTGTCGAAAGGACACCAACCAATCCGCCGCCGACCTTCTCACCATTCGTGCGATCATCCGCATAGTTGCAGCGCATTGGACCCTCAAGGCGTCTCTGGTACCGGCCTCTGTTCTGGAAGCCCTGTCCAACCGTCCATACCGTACGGCATCCGATCATGCCACTCTTGTCGCAATTTGTTTTCCGTCGGGAATGGGTACTTGGGTTCGTTTGGACGCCCGTATATCACTATATACTCCCAATAACCCGTGATGTCGCCAGACGTTGCGCCTTTCCGCACATCGAAGGCTCGAACTAGGTTCCAGTATGCATGGATCAGCTCGTGGCCCAGCCCAATGGCAGGCGGTCGATACATCCACTTTGGATCCGTATCAGGATTGCTACCAAGACTATAACACTCCGGATCGTATACTATGGTCTTCTGATCATAATAGTAGCGACCTGTGAGGGGGTCCTTCTCACGCTTTGATATCCCTTGCACGGGCACGATATTGATGCCGAACGACTTACCAGCGAAGTCCTTGAGGAGGTCCTGCCCGGTGGGAAGGGCCAAGAGGGCCCCAAGATCGCGCCATATCTTGGTCCAATCACCAAATACGACAAAGTCGTAGCCTGAGAATGCTGGAAACGTACTCGGGTCGTTGACATCGATTTCCACATAACCGAGATCTTTGACCCAATCCAAATACAGATTGCCGTTTGAATCATAGCTGAGGTTGAGAGCTCTCGCCTGCATCTTCTCCAACCCGTACGGGTCTGCCCAGTTGAGGGAATTGTTCCCACAATAGGCATACATATTCATCCCACCCGCATACCCGATGGGATCGGTTTGGAGGAACCGGCCGATCTGGGGGTTGTAGTAGCGGGCGCGGTAGTAGTACAGGCCGGTCTCCTTGTCGAACTCGCGGCCGGTGAACAGGATGCGGTTGGGGTGGCTGGCGTCGGTGGCGCCGACCCGGCCGTAGACGTCGTACTCGTAGACTTGGACCGTGTTGCCGCTGGTGTTGGTCAGGGCCACGACGCTGCCGAGGGCGTCGAAGTGATAGTAGTACGTGCCGGCGTAGGTGCCGGAAGACTCGATCATGCAGATCGGCTCATCGACACCGGGGCCGTAGAGGTATTTGCGTTTGAGATTGCCGCCGGCGTCGTATTCGGCGATACAGTGGTCGCCGTCGTAGACGTACTGGAGGATCGTGCGGCCGTCGTATTTCTTCTCGATCCGCCGGCCGAAGGCGTCGTAGGCGTACTCGAGCCGGTTCCAGCCGTTGGGGT
>VGYL01000208.1 GCA_016872975.1 Planctomycetota bacterium | reverse complement strand
GGCGTGGAACTTCGTGTGCGGGGTGATGCTGCCGGGCTTGGCAATCACCTGCCCGCGCTCCAGGTCCTTCTTTTCGACGCCGCGCAGCAGCACGCCGACGTTGTCGCCGGCCTGGCCCTCGTCCAGCGTCTTGTTGAACATCTCGACGCCGGTGACGACGCTCTTGCGGGTGTCCTTGGACAGACCGATGATCTCGATTTCCTCGCCGACGTGCACCTTGCCGCGCTCGACCCGGCCCGTGCCGACGGTGCCGCGACCCTTGATGCTGAACACGTCCTCGATCGGCATCAGGAACGGCAACTCGGTCTCGCGCTTCGGAATCGGGATGAACTCGTCCATGGCCTTGAGCAGCTCCACGATCGGCTGGCAGACCGGGTCGTCCATCGTCTCGGCCCGCATGGCCGCGTTGGCCTGGCCGCGGATGATCGGGGTCTCATCGCCCGGGTAGTTGTACTTGTTGAGAAGATCGCGGATCTCCAGCTCGACCAGATCCAGCAGCTCGGGATCATCGACGAGGTCCACTTTGTTCATGAACACCAGGATCTTCGGCACGTTCACCTGCCGGGCCAGCAGGATGTGCTCGCGGGTCTGGGGCATCGGCCCATCATAGGCGCTGACGACCAGAATCGCCCCGTCCATCTGGGCGGCGCCGGTGATCATGTTCTTCACGTAGTCGGCGTGGCCCGGACAGTCGATGTGGGCGTAGTGGCGGTTTTCCGTCTCATACTCCACGTGCGCCGTGGCGATCGTCAGAATCTTCGTCGCATCGCGACGGCCCTGGGACTCCGAGGCTTTGGCGATATCGTCGTATGCCTTGAACTTCGACAGGCCTTTGAGTTCCATGACCTTCGTCATGGCGGCCGTCAAGGTCGTCTTACCATGGTCCACATGCCCGATCGTTCCCACGTTGACGTGCGGCTTGGTCCGTGCAAATACTTCCTTAGCCATCGTTAACTAAACCTCCAATGAGCAGCTCTCTGCATGTTCTTTGCGATCTCCTGCGTAGCTCTTACACCAAATTCCCAGTGTGCCCGCCGTGCGAACGGCGGGCACACCCTGGCTTGCTTGCATGGAGCTGCTGATGGGATTTGAACCCATGACCTCGTCCTTACCAAGGACGCGCTCTACCGACTGAGCTACAGCAGCGATCCCTATTCTGTCCTTCGTCCGGCCCCGACCACCCGTTCGCGGGCCAGACAATATCTACAGGGACAGTAAGACCCTGCCCACGGGCCGGGAAATCCCCGGGAAATCCAACCGATTTCACTCCGGATCTCCGCACCCGCGGCAAGGTTTTCTGTCTTGGCCTTCGTATCTGTGAATTATAAATCGATGACTATAAGGTCCAAGTCGAGGAAGTGCAAACAGAAAAATCGGAAAAAATGCAAAAAAACCGCCTACAGCACGTCGCCCCCGCGTGCTGCGTCGTGCTCCGAAAGTCCCGCCTGCCGTCCTCGTCTGGCGCCCGTCGGCTGCGCGCCGGCGGCAGCCCGGCGTCCCGAACGTTTCCGGGCGGACTCTGCGGTCAGTTGTTGGCCTGGCCGTTGTCCTCGGATTTGCGGGCTTTGGCGAATCGGTCTGTCAGACGGTTCAGCAGGACCTGCCAGCGCTGGGCCGCCTCGGCATCCCGCAGCTTGATCTGCTGAAGCGCCGCGAGCAGCGCCCCGGGATCGGCGGTCCTGGGATCGTTCAACGACTCCTCGATGCCCTTGACGACGCAATTCTCCGTTTCATTCAACTCTTTTGCTGACAGGCACTTATCGATCATTTCGGCGGCCAGGTCCAAGCTGCCGGCGCCGAGATGGACCCGCAAGAGCTGCGACTGGACGCGCTGTCTTTGCTCTTCGGTCGCGGCCGCAGCCAGAGCGATCTTCAGATATTCCGCCGCTTGTTTGAAATTGTTGCCCGCGAAGTACAATTGGGCCAGGTCCGTCTGGACCTCTTTCGCGAGATCCGGCCTGTTCTCGCCTTGCGCTTTTTGCTCCATCAGGGCCAGAAACGCGATCCGCTGCTCGGCGGTGACCCTGCCCGCCGCGGTCTGCGCCTTGATCCGCGCGGGCCAATCGCCCCAGAGGGCCAGCGTCGAGCGTCCGAAAACTCTCAACATGGCACGCCAAGCAGGCTCGCTCTCGCCGGCCACGCCCATCCTTTCGACGAGCCAATCCAAATCCGGGGGGCCGCCGAACTCGCCGGCGAAATCGAGCAGCCTCTGGCGGATGATGGGATTCGGATCCGCCGCCATGTTGTTCTCGCGCAATTTGCGGAGGGCCGCCGGCCTGTCCACGTTGATGTAGCCGTCGACGGCCGCTTGACGGACGTTGTCCGCCTTATCGGTTAGGGCCTGCTCGAAGAGCCCCCGGTAGAGGGTTCCCGCCTGCTCCCGGCAGGCGCTCCGGCCGGCACACAGTCCCGCCATGGCTCCCAGCAGATATGCGCGTCTTGCCGGATCGGCCGACGGGTCCAACTGGGTATACCGGGCCGAAAGGGCTTTGAGATACCGCTCGACGTCGTCCGGCTTGAAACCATTCTGCTCCAGCAGTCTGCCCAGGACCCCCGCACCGCTGCGCGTCTTCTCGGGATCCGGGTCGTTGAGGTATCGTTCCGCCCATTCCAGCGTTTCCTTGCGTATTTCGTCGGGGACTCTACGGCCCGCCGTCGCCATGGAACCGGCATAACAGGACTCTCCCAGGGCCATCAGAATCTCGCGCTTGATCTGCTCGTCCGGCTCGACCCTCAGTTGATCCAGCAGCGCCTTGGAGGTATCCAACTCACCCATCAACGCCAACACCCGGGCGGTCCGCAGGCGCACCTGCCGGCTCGGGTCGGCGATCAACTTCGACAGGGTCGACTCCAGATCCGACAACTTCAGCGCTCCCTTCGCGGAGCGCAGCTCCAGCAGCTTGTCCAAGGCCCAGGACCGCACCGGGACCTCCGAGGAGGTCAACTGCTGCGCCAGGAACGAGATCTTCGCGGCATCACTGGGCAGCGCATCGTGCCAACCGCTCAGAGCGGTCAAGACCCGCTTCTGCCAAGCCTCCCGATCGGCCTCCAACTCCCGGGCCATGGTCTCCTGCCGGAACAACCGGTCGCGCAGAAACGCCTCTACGCCGCGCTCTTGCAGATCGGCCAGGATCTGCCGCCGGGCCGCCGGGTCCTGCCCGACGGGGATCCCCATCGCGATCAGAGAATTCCGAGCGGCCTCCACAACGGGAGCATCGGGGCTCTCCTGAAGCTGAAAGAGCATCGCCACGGCCTGTTTGTCCGGGTGCCGCCGCAGGGCGTAAACGACGTTCAGCCGCACGTTGACCGACAGCGAGGAATCCATCACCGCCTTCTCGAGGTCCGGCTGGACCTGGCTGTAGCCGAAGATCAGCGTGGCATCGGCCGCCCGCCGGGCAATCGCGGGGTCCTCCTCCGACAGCAGGATCGAGAGCAAAGGCCTGAGGAAATCTTCCCGGTTCTTCAGAGGCCGCTGGCCCACCCGCACGGGATTCAACACGTCACAGACCGCCGCCCGAGCCGGCGGGTTGTCCGGACGCCGCAGCACCTCGAGCAACGTCTCCCGCGCGCCGGGCGCGTCGCTGAACAACAACAGGCCGGCGGCATCCATCCGGCTCTTATCGGTCTTGCCCTCCAGAAGGGTCGTCCGGTTCACCCGCAGTTGCGCGTCCATCTCGGTTTCCGGAGCGGTCAGCGCCGGCAACTCCTGGGCCTCCAGGGCCGTCTCTGGGGCGCGCCGGCTCACGACCGGCAGACCGCACACGATCAAGAGCGCGACGAGGATATGAGATCGTGGTGCCATCATCCGGATAACCCTGCCAATTTCTGCCAAGCGCCATCATAGCAATACCGATGCGCGACCGTCAATCCCGTTACGGGCGATTTCGACGGAATTTCGCGTTTCCAGTATTGTCGCGACATACTTCAGGGCCTCGGATGGAACTTCTTGTGGATCTGTCGCAGCCGGTCATGGTCGACGTGGGTGTAGATTTGCGTGGTCCCGATGTCGACATGTCCCAGCATCTCCTGCACACTCCGAAGGTCGGCCCCGCCGCTGAGCAGGTGGGTGGCAAAACAGTGACGCAGGGTGTGGACCGTCACGTTGCGCGGCATGCCCGCCCGCACCGCGTATTTCTTCACGAGCCGCCAGATCTCTATACGTGACAAGGGCCGGCCGGTTCGTGACAATAGGAGGAAGGCCTGGCTCTGCGGCTTGGCCAGTGCCGGACGCAGGTCCCGCAGGTAGTCCCGCAGGGCCGCGATCGCTATCTTGCCAACCGGAATGACCCGCTCCTTGTGACCCTTGCCGAGACACCGCAAGTACCCAATGTCCAGGTTCACGTCGGTGGTCTTGAGACCTGCCGCCTCGCCGGCCCGCACGCCGGTGGCATAGAGCAGCTCGAGCAGGGCCTTGTCCCGCAGGTAGAAGGGCTCCTCGCGGGCCGGGGCTTCCAGCAGCCGCAGGACCTGCTGGCGGTTGCAGACGGCCGGCAGGCGCTGCCAGGTCTTGGGCGTGTCGAGCACTTCGCTGCCGTCGTCCTCGATCAGACGGCGCAGCTTGGCGAACCGCAGCCACATGCGGATGGCCACCAGGGCCCGCTTAGCGGAGTTGTCGTTGGCAAACTGCGGCCGGCCCAGCCGGGTCGCCGCCACCGCGTCGCGGGCGTCCCGCCCGTGTTTCGAGGACGCAACCCCTTTGCCTCCCAGGCCGCCTTCGTCACGCACGCCGACGGCCTCGTTCTTGCCGCTGCCCTCCCCCGAAGCCACGGTCACCGGCTTGGCACAGCGCGGGCCGAAGTACCTGCGGATCAATCCGGGCTTCACGTCTTCGATCTTCGCGACGCCCTGGTCGCGGCTGAACCTGAGGAACTCGCGCAGGTCGCGGCCGTAGGCGAGGACCGTGTTCTCCGACAGGCCCGCCTCCACCACGAGGTAATCGAGGAAGTCCGTGACGATCCGGCCCAGAGGCAGCTCGCGGAGGTCGGCGACGATGGTTTGCCGTTGCGTCAAGGACATTGCTTCACCAGCCTGGCATCGGGCCGCCCGGCGCCGCAGGCTGTCAGGGGGACCGAATCGCGGTCCGGGGCGCGAGCCGGGCGACTTCCCCGGTCTCAATACTGAAAACCCGGAACTACCTTCTGTATCGACGTGAAAAGAGAGGGGCCTTTAACTCATCCCGGCCGGCAGCGGCAGATCGGCAAGAAAAATGGGCCTGGTTCAGAGCCAGGTAACCGTCTGGGCGGGTGGCAGCGGCAAGGCCGGGGGCTTTGCGCAGGCCTTGCCGATGGCGGACAGGCAAGACCATCGGCAAGCTCCGAAGAGGGTTCCCAATCGCGATGCATCGCGATTGGGAGGGGCTCCCCAACGCGAAATTATGCGTTGGGGACCCCGAGCCCAGACTGCGCTTGCCGCTGCCACCCATCCTTCATTACCCGAGAAGGCCGTTTCTTGAACCAGGCCGAAACATGCAGACGCGTGCGCGAAGATCCGTATCGATCTTGTTCCTGGGCGGTCCCGACGGTACGTGGGGGGGCGCTCCGTTTGGAGCGATTGACGCAGACAAAAAAAGTGCCCGCAGCTACGGGGCTTCGTTGCAGCACTCAGCCAGCCTGCGGGCAGAAGGGAAAGTGACCCCCCTTTGCAGGGGGATCGCTTTATAGCTCTTCCAGCGGCCGCATCCGGCGCCACCCATCAGCCGGCGCAGGTATCGCGGCCGCGACGGCTCGCGCCGGAGCCCCCGGCGGAGCCCCTATGGACCGTGCCGTTCCATTCCTACGCCATTGTATCCCTCCGGCCCGGCCAATGCCATAGAGAAAAAAACTATGATTCGCCCCAAAGCAAAGAAGAAACTTCCGAGTGGCAACATCAAGGCCGTAAGGCCGGGTATGTAGTGGCGTCGTCAGACGCTATCTGATGCTCTTGCGAGCACACTACAAACGGAGGTCCGGCCATCCCCAAGTCCCGGCCGGGTCGCGGCGTTCTGAAAGTCATTTGTCGTCCGTCTTTCCGGGCGGCGCGGGAACGGGCCGGGATTCGGCCGGTTGTTCCGGCGCCGCGCCGGGCAGGACCAGGACAAACTCCCGGCCGGCGTCCTCCGGGCCGGCCACAGGACAGACCGCTTCCGCGCAGACGGCCGCCCCCGTCTCGGGGTCCTTATGCTCCAGGGCGAGGCGTGCCTCGGAGTTCACGGCCACCGCCAGGCGGGCGAGGCCGTCGGCGTCGGTGACGGCCTCGGGCCCCGGGTAGCCGCCCCGGCCCAGGAGGGATCTGACCCTGACGCCCTCAACTGGACTACCCGCCGCATCGGTCACCTTGACGAGGATCGGCACCGCCCGGGCGAAGTCGAGGCGTCCCAGATCGAGCGTCTCGCCCTGCGCAACGAGGATGTCGTCAAGGAGGGCCGGGGCATAGCGCTCGTCGGGCAACTGCACCCGCAGAGCCATTCGCACAGAGGCCGGCACGCGCAGGCCCTGGCGTCCGCGCGGGGCAAGCTCCGTGAAGCGGACAACGCTTCCGCTGGAGCTGTCATCCGCGGCGGACAGGAGCTCCTGCAGCCAAGCCGGCGGTCGCGCATCGGCGGCGATCAGCTCGAACGCGGCACGGCGGCCGCGGACTTCGCCAGGCAGGTTCGGCTCGACAACCACGGTACCGGCCGGGAACAGCTTCATGTCGGGCAGCAGCACCCTGCCCTCTTTGTCGGCGGGGAACTCCATGCGGCGTGGCGGACCGCCCGGCCGTCCCGGTGCGAGAAGCTCCCGCGGCTGGCGGAACGCGAAGTAGTCCTTCTTCACGGCCACCAGATGGGTCGGTCCCGGCTGGGTCCCAACCGGCAGGGTCATCTCAAACCGGCCGAGCCGGTCGGTCCGCACGCTCCGGCCCTGCCCTTGCTGCTCCAGACGCCGGAAGGTGTCGCTGCCCGGGTCGAGCTGCGGATCGGCGAAGTCCGGCTGGTGAGCCGTCGCTCCGGATGGGAGGACGATCGCATCGGCGACCGGGCTGCCGTTTATCCCATGGACGACCCGCCCGCGATAGTAGGCCTCGAACCGCTCGATCTTCACCGGTTTGAGCACGAGGACCGGGGGGCTCTCGGCCGTCACCGTGGCCCGGAACGCATAATGCTTACCGTCCCAGTCCGCCGTCGCCTCGTACCGTCCGAACGGCAGCTCCGACTGCTCCAGCCATTCGCCCTGGCGAAAGCTGTGGGTGAGCGGCGGAAAGTTCGGCCTGGTTCAGAACCGGGTAACAGTCTGGGTGGGTGGCAGCGGCAAGGCCGTAGGCTTTGCGCAGGCCTTGCCGATGGCCCAAGGGCAAGGCCATCGGCAAGCTCCGAAGACTGCGCTTGCCGCTGCCACCCATCCTTTGTTACCCGAGAAAGCCGTTTCTTGAACCAGGCCGAAAGTTCGCCCGTCGGACCTGAATCGTGAGATTCACGCGGGTGATCTTCACCGGATCGGTCACCGGCCCGCGCTCATCCTGGAACAGGAGAATGCCGGCGTACTTCTTCGGGCCGTAGAGTGTGCCTTCGAGTGTGACAACGTGCTCGCGACCGGCCGCCAGCCGGCCCGCGTAGGGCTGGCAACCGAGTTCCGCCGGCGGCGTGACGGTCACCTCGTACGTCGCGCCGCGCGGAACGGTCGCGCCGAGCGTGCCGTCGTCAGCGACAAACGGCAGGCGCATGGCGAACCGGCCCCGATCGTCCGTCAGGACCTTGGCCTCCTTGCCCGGCTCGGCGGGCCAGGGCCAATAAGCCGCCAGCCAGCCGCGCGGGCCCTGGATGCGCCGGCACGCGACGATCGCCCCGGGGATGCGGACGCCGTCACTATCCGTGACGGTCCCCCAGACAGCTCCGGCGTCGGCTGGGGTTCCGGACGCGATTAGCGGGACCACGCAGAGGCGCAGCGGCTCCTGGGGGGAAAGCTGGGTCCTGCTATACGGCTCGACCAGCGCCGTGCCATAATCGGGGTCCGAGACGACAAAGGAGCACCGCCGGAGCGTCGTGAAGACGGTCGGCGGCGGCAACCGGCCTTCCCGGTCCAGGAAAATCGGGTCTAAGAAGGTCATCCGCCCGTGTTCCCACGAGCCGGAGGTGATGATCTCGACCCGCACGCCGGACAGCGGATAGCCGAGGGCATCCAGAAAGACGCACCACTGATCCTTGGGCAGCGCGGCCACCCGCCAGATCTGGTGTGAGCCACTCTCAGACCCGGGTTGCGGCAGGGCCGGCACGAGGCCGCAGTCAGGGTGCCGCACCCGGAAAGCGAACCGGTTCGCCGCCAGGATCGCCCCCGGCGGCGGCAGGCAACCCTGGGCATCGAGCTGGGCGTCGGCAATCCAGACCTGCGGGGCAGGGGCGGAGCCGGGAGAGCCGGTCCAACTCAGCAGAATCTCCACTTCGGCGTTGGGGACGGGCTGATTCTGCGTGTCGAGGAACAAATAGGGCTGGCGCGGGACTTGGACGGAATCGGCGGTTCGCAGGGCCAGCGGACCCTGGGTGAGGGACCCAGCCAGGATCAGGCCACCCAGCATGTCGATCACCCTCTGGTCCTGCTGGTCGGCGGGCACGACAACGACAATCGCCTCGTCGAGCCTCTGGGTCGTCGCCCCCGCGTCCGCGTGCCGGTTCCGCGCATGGGCACTGCGGATGGCCTTGGCCTTCACCTCGAACCGCTCGACCGGCACATCCAGGGGGACATACGCCCGGGGCTCGGCCTTCCACTCCGGATACAGCCGCACCACGGCCTGCGGTGACGCCGGATTGGCCGCCGGTGCAGGGAGGGGACACAGAGCCACGACCGCCATGATGGTCAACAGTACGCGCTTCATGACATCCCTCCGGGAACGAACCGGCCCGCCCGTGCTCCGATCCGGGAAACGACAATCTCAATCCGCCCTTACCGCAGCCGCCATTTCCACCTGCCCCGTTGTGACAACAGGACGCACCTGCCGACCTGCCAATATACCGCCTCTATCCCGAAAACCCCAAGCGCAAAATGCCCCCGGCCCCGGCAAGTCCCTACCGCCACTTCGCGCCGACCAAGCCTTCACTCACGGACTCGACTTCGCCCCTTCCTCCAACTCCCACCACAGGCGCGGATAGTCCTTGCCTTCATCGATCCACCAGGTATCGTCGGCACCGTTGGCCGTCTCGCCCACGAAATCCCAGCCGGCGGCGAGGAAGGTCTTGACTGCATGCATTTGAGCCGTCGTCTTGCCCGTGCCGCCGGCACTCTTGGTCTGCCCTGAGGTCTGGATGTCCCAGAAGCTGGAATTTGCGGCCTGGTTCAGACCCGGGTAACAGTCTGGGTGGGTGGCAGCGGCAAGGCCGCAGGCTTTGCGCAGGCCTTGCCGATGGCGGACAAGCAAGACCATCG
>VGYL01000207.1 GCA_016872975.1 Planctomycetota bacterium | reverse complement strand
CCAGCTTGAGGAAGCAGGCGCTGCCCTGCTGGGGACGCCGCGCGCGGAGGCCGGAGGTCTATTATCATACGATCTTCGACCGTCTGACGCCGATGAAACGCTACCTGGTGGTCTTCATCCTCTTCCTGTTGTCGATGATCACCTACATCGACCGGGTGTGCATTTCCTCGGCCAAGGAGCCTATCGCCGCGGAGCTGTCGCTCTCGGACGAAGCCATGGGAGCGGTCTTCAGCGCCTTCGCGCTGGGTTACGCCCTGGCCCAGGTCCCCTCCGGCTGGCTGGCGGACCGCTTCGGACCGCGGCTGGCGCTGTCCGTGGTGGTCACCGCCTGGAGCATCTTCACCGCGCTGACCGGCGCGGCCCGCCGCTTCGTGCCGCTGCTGGTGATCCGCTTCCTGTTCGGCGTGGGCGAGGCGGGCGCCTTCCCGGGCGCGGCACGGGCCTTCTACAACTGGCTGCCTACCGGCGAGCGCGGACGCGCCAACGGCATCATCTTCTCCGGCACACGGCTCGGCGGAGCGCTCTCTTTTCCGCTCCTGGCCTGGATGCTGGCCACCTGGGGCTGGCGCGCTTCCTTCGTCATTCTGGGTGCGCTGGGCGTCGGCTGGGCGCTGCTGTGGCTGGCGTGGTTCAGGGATCACCCGGAGAAGCCGGTCGCGCGCGAGGAGCCGGCTGCGGCACAGGGCATGACCTTCGCTCAGGTGTTCCGCTCGAAGGGAATGGCGCTGGCCATGGCTCAGTACTTCGCCGGCAACTTCACCTTCTTCATCTGCCTGTCGTGGATGCACCCCTACCTCAAGCAGCACTACCGGCTGACCAGCGCCGAGGCCGCGGGCTACTCGATGGTGCCGCTGCTGTTCGGAGCGACGGCCCAGTGGGTAGCCGGCTTCATGGTGGATCTCCTGTACCGCCGGCCGGCGCTGCGGCCCTGGTCGCGGCGGCTGCCCGGGATCCTGGGTTTCGTGCTGGCCGCCGGAGGCTTGTGGGGGGTAACACTGGCTGGCACTCCCGCCTTGGCCGTGGCCTACTTCACGCTGGCCACTTTCGGCGCGGACATGACCATCAGCCCAAGCTGGGCCTACTGCATGGACATCGGCGGCAGGCACTCCGGGGCCGTTTCCGGGTCGATGAACATGCTGGGCAACATCGGCTCGTTTGTCAGCGCCAACGCCTTCCCCTACCTCTACCGGCTGACCGGCAGCGCCTCTGCCTACTTCCTCACCGCGGCCGCCCTCGACGTGGCCTCGCTGGTGTGCTGGTACCACATGCGGTCGCTGGAGCCGCGGCGGGGGGTTCGGTCGTGACGCTGGAGCGCCCGCAGGAAGGGGATGTCCTCGCGCGGAAACCCCGGGAATGCAACCCGCTTTGTTCTTGCCTGACTTCAGACTACAGGCTGCATTTGGGTGAAACGGCGCTCAGCGCAGGCTCCCCGTTCGGATCCATCGCACACCGGTGGATCTGACGATTACCAGGTGATCACGGAAGCCGCGATCCGCGGCCTTCTCAAGAAACGGGACCAGAACCCCGAGTATCCGCGCCGTCGTCGCCGGAGCCGCCTTGACGCGCACCACACCGGGATGCTCGGAAAGCGGCAGAACGGCCCAGTCGCCGAAGTGCTCATCCAACGTTACCAATAACCGGTCGTCACTGATAGCCCGTTCCAGGATGACCTGATCGTCGGCGGTTGCCAGCCCGATCTCGCAGACCCGCACGGCATCGTGACCTTGGGCCCGGAGAGCATTAGCAACTTCCTCGTCGAGCATCTGGTCCAGCAGCAGACGCAGCTTCCTCACGCACGCTCCGGTTCCAGCTCTGTGTGCTCGATAACGCTGTGGCAGTACCGCAGCACGCCGGTGATCGTCTCGGGCGTGAGCTCGGGGTACCTCTTGAGGACCGCGGCCACCGAACCCGATTCCGAGAGTTGGTCCAGGATCACGGTTACCGGGATTCGGGTACCCGCCACCACTGGCTTCCCGTTGCACCGGCGAGGATCAATCTCGACATACGAGCGCATCGTTCCTACCTGGCAGCATTCTAGCATGCAGCGGGATAGCTTCAGGCGAAAGCCGCCCCAGCAACGGCGCGAGGCTCTGGCAGCCCTGGTGTTGACTGGGAGGCCGGTTGTGACGGACGGGCACGGCTCTGGTATACTCGGTGCAACTGAGGGTCGCGCGATGCGGACCTTACGGCATACATTGGGGAAGTGGCGGTGGCGGCGCCCCCTTCTCCGAGTCCTGGTTCTGGTTTCCCTTCCACTCGGCTCTGCAATGTGGCCGTTTTAGGCCTCCACGCCGCAGGCGAGACAGCCGCGGCCGCGAAAGGAGGATTCTTCAACGGATGTGCGAGACAGAAGATCCGGCGTGTCGGGACAGCCGGTCAGGCCTTCGGATTACGGGTTGACCCATCCCAGACTGGTTCACAATGTAGAACCGATGTTCCCTTCCGACTGGCCCGAAGGCACAGTACTGATCCGGGTGATGGCCGGCACCGACGGGGTGCCGCGCGACTTGGAAGTAGTGCAAAGCCCCGGGCCCGCCTTCCGCGAACCGGCCCTGGCCGCCGTTAGGCAGTGGCGGTACGAACCCGGTAGGCTCAGGGGCATGCCTATCGACCTGCCAGCACTTGCCGAGGTTCAGTTCCGCAGACCCAATGCCCCACCATCTACCTCAGAAACGGCATCGAGGCGAGAGGAACGGGAGACCCCGCGAAACCCCGTCGTTGAACATCCGAAACTGCTGCATGAGCTGGAGCCGGACTATCCCGCTGCTCTGATTGGCTCTGGGATCGAAGGCACGGTGTTGATCCGGATGCTGATTGGGATCGACGGCGTCCCGCAGACCTTTTCTGTGGTGAGAACATCGGGTCCCGAGTTCACTGAGTCGGCCCTGGCCGCCGCGAAGGAGTGGAGATACGAACCTGGTAATGTTCCGGTTCAGTTGGAAATGGAGAAGGCGTTCTCCCGCTAAGGTAAAGGAGAGAACGCATGAAGAAGCCCCGGAAGCACTACTCGCCTGAAGAGAAGGTCGCCATCCTGAGGCGGCATCTGTTGGAGAAGGAGCCGATCTCGAAGCTGTGCGATGAACTCGGCTTGCAGCCCACGGTCTTCTACCGCTGGCAGAAGGAGTTCTTCGAGAACGGCTCGGCCGCCTTCGAGCAGAAGGCGCGACCGAACCACTCAGCCGACCAGGAGCGAATCGCCTACCTGGAGAAGAAGATCCAGACCAAGGACGAGGTTTTGGCCGAGTTGATGGCGGAGCATGTGGCCCTAAAAAAAACGCTTGGGGAACTCTGACCGGGGTCTGGGTTCCGCACGACACGCGGGACCAGATCGTGGATTTCGTCCGGCGCTGGTCGGAGAAAACCGAGATCGGCGCCAGGCGGTTCATCGAGTGGCTCGACATCACCGGCAGCAAGTTTTACGACTGGCGAGAACGATACGGCAAGGTGAACGAGCACAACGGCTGGGTTCCCCGCGATTTCTGGCTGGAGGAGTGGGAGAAGCAGGCCATCGTCGGGTTCCACCTCAAGAACCCACTGGAGGGCTACCGGCGGCTGACGTTCATGATGTTGGATGCCGACATCGTAGCGGTCAGCCCGTCCAGCGTTTGGCGCGTGCTCAGCCAGGCCGGACTCCTGTCGAAGTGGAACGGCAAGCCGTCGAAGAAGGGCACAGGCTTTGCGCAGCCGCTGGCGGCCCATGAGCACTGGCACATAGACGTTTCCTACCTCAACATCGGTGGGACGTTCTACTACCTGTGCAGCATCCTGGACGGCTACAGCCGCTACATCGTGAACTGGGACATCCGGGAGTCGATGACCGAAACGGACATCGAGATCATCTTACAGGGATCCAGGGAGAAGTACCCGGAGGCCCGGCCCCGGATCATCTCGGACAACGGTCCGCAGTTCATCGCCAAGGACTTCAAGGAGTTCATTCGGATCTCGGGCATGACACACGTACGGACCTCGCCGTTTTACCCGCAATCGAACGGAAAGATCGAACGCTGGCACAAATCGCTCAAAGGGGAGTGCATCCGGCCTGGCACGCCGTTATCGCTCGATGATGCGCGGCGACTGGTGCAGGGTTATGTCGAGCGTTACAACAACGTTCGCCTGAACAGCGCCGTCGGCTACGTCACGCCGAAGGACATGCTCGCTGGACGGCAGCAGGAGATCCATGCGGAGCGCGACCGGAAGTTGGAGGCGGCGCGGAAGCAACGGCAGATTCGTCGCCAGCCAGCCGCCTGACGTTCAGCCCACGACCGTTGGGCGAGATTCTGCTGGTAGGGTCCATCCAAACGCGCGTCGCCATGCGGGTGCGGAGACTCAACTTACGGTTTGCCGACTATCTGTACAGCATGTGCTATAGTGACCTGCACCATGCACAACACGTTCGGTCGATGCCTTCTGGCGCTTTGGGGCAGCACCTGTCTCACGGCCGAGGTCACCACCATTCAAATCCAGAAGCGCGAGCCATACGCCAATGGACGTTCATTCGGAGCGACCGGACCATACGAACAGATCGAAGGTGTGATGCACTTTGCCGTAGACCCGGCCGCGCCTGGCAATTCGGGCATCGTCGATATCGACAAGGCGCCGCTCAATGCCCAGGGACTCGTGGAATTCGAGGCGGATTTCTTTCTGTTCAAACCGGTCGATGCGAGGCGGGGCAACGGGACGCTGGTGTTCGACGTGGTTAACCGCGGTTACGCTCATATGTGGCTGAGCTTTGGCACTCCCGATGGCCCTGAGACCAGCGCCAACTTCTTACTGGAACGGGGCTTCTCCGTACTTGGAGTGGGATGGCAGCACGACATACCCGCAGGCCCCGGCAGATTTGGCCGCCGCTTCCGGATGAAAGTTCCCAACGCGAGCCTGAAGGGGAAGCCAATCCGTGGCTTGGTTTCAGTTTCGTTCACTCTCGATGGGCCGGAACCGTCCCAGATGCTGTCGGATCGCGGCCACATCCCATACGAAGTAGCGGACCCCGACGCTCCTGGAACCCGGATGAGCGTCCGGCGCCTGGACGGCTCCGAGCAAGTTGTGCCCCGAGAGAACTGGGGATTCGGCAAGGTTTTGAACGGCAAGACTGTATCGGATCGCGGTCACGTTTACATGAAGGGTGGGTTTGAAGGCCGCCGGACGTACACCGTGATCTACCAGTCGGAAAACCCTCCGATCGCCGGACTGGGCTACGCAGCGGTTCGAGATGCGGTTGCCGCAGTACGGCACGGGAAGGCGGCCGGGTTAGGAATTCAGCTAGGTACTGTCTCACAAGCGCTTGGGGTGGGCTCCTCGCAGAGCGGCCGGTACTTGAGAGGTTTCGTGCATGAGGGTTTCAATCGAGACCTGAGTGGGAATCGCGTTTTCGATGGTGTTCTTGCGCTGATCGCCGGAGGCAATCGTCTCACCGTGAACTACCGCTTTGCGCAACCGTCCGCAAGCCCAGGCCTTCTCTTCCCGTTCGCCGACGAAGCTCAGACGGACGCCGCAAGCGGTGAGTCGGGCGGTTTGCTGACCCGCCTGCCAGCCGACATCCGCCCGAAGATGATGTACCTCAATACAGCAAACGAATACTGGCGAGCGAGCAACGGCGCCCTGGTGCATACGCACGTTGATGGCACCGGCGACTTCCCCTTGCCCAGCACTTCGCGGCTCTATGTGGTTGCCGGCGCCCAACACTCTTCCGGGCAATGGCCGCCAGCGAAATCCAATCTTGAACTGCTTTCGAATCCGCTCAACTATCGCTGGGTCACTCGGGCGGTCTTCCTCGCGCTCGACCGCTGGGTGTCGGGACAAGCCGAGCCTCCCCCGAGCCGCTATCCCCGAATTGACAAAAACGAGTTGGTTGGCTCGGACAAGGTCCAGTTCCCTTCCATTCCGGGGGTCACGGCTCCGCCTTCGGGGCAACTCACCGCGCGAGCGAAGATCGGGCCCGGTTTTCTGACGGAAGGTCCCATCACAATCTCACCGCCGCGGCCGGGCAAAACCTATCCACAGTGGGTGTCGCGCGTCGATGACGACGGCAATGAGACGGCGGGCGTCATTCTGCCTGAACTCGCCGTTCCGCTTGGCACCTATACGGCGTGGAATCAGCGCTTCCCGGGAGCGAAAGACATGAGGGCGAGTCTGGGCCTGACGGGTGGGTTCGTCCCCTTCACGCGGAACGAACAAGAGCGAACGCTAAGACGTGATCCCAGAGCGTCGCTTGCGGAGCGGTATCCGACTCTCGAAACGTTTCTCGGACGGATGACGGTCGCCGCGCTCAAGTGTGTTCAGGACGGCTACCTGTTGGAAGAAGACGTCGCCTCATTGCTCCGTTCAGCAAAGCATCAGTTCGAGGGCCTCACCAATATGAAGTAGGGCTCACTCGGTACCCAGTTTGGTATGCGAAGGGTAGTACGACGCAGCGCATTCAAATGGGCGACAGGCTTGACTGTTTTCAGGCTTCAGGCTCTGACCTGAGCCCGCTGTCTTGAGCCTGAATCACGCCACTCGGAAGTTGGCCGCTCCGGTGGCGGCGGCGCTAGAATGGTTCTGCCGGGCGAAACGGAAGCGGCACTGCGGGGACGCAACCATGCTGAGGGACAGTCCGGCGGGCTCATCGAGACGATGAACGGAGCGCGGCGGAATCCCTTCTGCGCTCCTCAAAGAAACCACATCGGATCGGTAGACCCTCATGCCTTGAAAATCCCCGCCCGAAGGGCGGAATGCTCGCTAGCGGAGAGCGCACTCTCTCCATTTCAGGCTGAACCAACAGAGTAAGCTGGACGGCCACCCAGCAGTGCTCGCGGCCTCAGCCGAGATTCGCTGTGTCCAGGATTACCGGCTTGGCCTCCTGGGCGCCTTGCAGTATACACCCAACCGCCGTCCCTAGGCCCTTCTTTCATCCCCTCCCGGCTGGCGACTTCGGTGGCCCACCTGCTGGTACCACATGCGGTCGCTGGAGCCGCGGCGGGACCAACCGGCGCTTTGATAGAATGGCGGCATTCTATGGCACATGAAGCTATTCCTGCATCCCGCCGGCAGTTCCTCGGCGCGGCCGGCGGGGCGCTGGCCCTGGGCCAGCCGAGTGAAGCCCCGGTGGCGCTGCCCAAAGTGAAGTTCGGCCGGCACGAGCTCACGCGCCTCGTGATCGGCTCGAACCCGCTCTACGGCTACTCGCACTTCAACCCGCTTCTCAACAAGCTGATGGAGGAGTGGATGACGCCGGAGCGGCGCGTTCAGGTCCTGCTTCAAGCCGAGCGCGCGGGCATCAACACCTGGCAGGTCCACTACAACGATCCCACCATCGAGGACCTGAAGCGCTACCGCGACGCGGGCGGCAAGATGAACTGGCTGCTGCTGGCCGACTTCGAGCTTCAGAAGAACTGGAAGCTGCTGCCGCTGGTGGCCAAGCTGGGCGCCATCGGCGTGGCGCATCACGGCAACCGCACGGATGAGCGTTTCCGCGCCGGGCAGATGGACATTGTGCGCGACTTCACCAAGGCCGTCCACGACGCCGGCTTGCCGGCCGGCGTGTCCTGCCACAATCCGGCGGTGGTCGAGTACATCGAGGAGCACGGCTGGCAGATCGACTACTACATGACCTGCATGTACCGCGTCAGCCGCACCCGCGAGGAGATCCGCAAGGAGCTGGGCGAGGCGCCGCTGGGCGAAGTATACATGGAGAAAGATCCGGAGCGCATGTGTCGCGTGGTGCGCCAGACCCGCAAGACCTGTTTCGCCTTCAAGCTGCTGGGGGCCGGGCGCAACATCAACCGGCCCGAGCAGGTGGAAGCCGCCGTCCGCTTCGTGCTCACCAACATCAAGCCGCAGGACGCCGTCATCGTGGGCATGTTCCCCAAGTTCAAGGACGAGATCCGCGAGAATGCCGAGCTGGTGCGGCGCATCTCGGCCGCCGTGTGAGGTCCCATGCTGAAGAGACTGCTCATCCCATTGCTGCTAGTGTTCGTGGCCGCGCCGCTGGCGGCCCAGGCCCGCTTCGAGTTCTGGCCCGGGGCGGCGTATGATCCACGCATCCCCACCTACAAGCAAGTGCTCGGCTACGACGCCGGCGAGCGCCTGACCTGGCACGCCGGTCTAATCAAGTACCTCGAAGCGCTGGCCGCCGCCACCAAGCAGGTCAGGATCTCCGACTACGCCCAGAGCTGGGAGGGCCGCAAGCTGATCTATGCGGCGGTAGGCTCGGAAGCTAACCTGCGCCGGCTGGATGAGATCCGCGCGGGCATGCAGAGTCTGGCCGATCCGCGCCGCACCGGCGAGGCCGAAGCCCGCAAGCTGATCGCTTCGCTGCCGGCGGTGGTCTGGCTGGGCTACGGCGTGCATGGCAACGAGATGTCCTCGCCCGAGGCGGCCCTGCTGACGGCCTATCATCTCGTGGCCTCGCGCAAGGACAAGGTGGTGGACGACATCCTGGCCAACGTCCTGGTGATGATCGTCCCCACCCAGAACCCGGACGGCCGCGACCGCTTCGTGCACCACTTCGAGCAGGCCGAGGGCATCGAGCCGGATCCGCACCCGGCCGCCGCCGAGCACTCCGAGAACTGGCCCGGCGGGCGCTCCAATCACTACCTGTTCGACATGAACCGCGACTGGTTTGCGCTCACCCAGCCGGAGATCCGCGGTCAGGCCAAGGTCTTGCTGGAGTGGTTCCCGCTGGTCTACGTGGACCTGCACGAGATGGGCGCCGACGCCACCTACTACTTCGCTCCCGAGGCGCACCCTTACAATCCGCACCTGACCCGCGAGCAAAAGGACAGCCTGGAGTGGTTCGGACGAAACAACGCCAAGTGGTTCGACCGCTATGGCATCGACTACTTCACCCGCGAGGTCTTTGACGCCTTCTACCCGGGCTACGGGGCCAGTTGGCCATCCTTCTACGGGGCCATTGCCATGACCTACGAGCAGGCCTCCACCCGCGGCCTGCTGGTGCGCCGCAGCGACGAGAGCTTGCTGCACTTCCGCCAGACGGTGCGCAACCACTTCGTGGCTTCGGTCTCCAGCCTGGAGACCGCGGCGCGCAACCGGCCGCGGTTGCTCGAGCAGTTCTACCGCTACCGCAAGACGGCCCTCGAGGAGGGCGAGCGGGAGAACATCCGCGAGTACATATTGCCGCGCCGCGGCGACACCGCCGCGGTGGACAAGCTGGCGGCCTTGCTGGCCGAGCAGGGCGTCGAGCTCCAGCGTGCCACCGCCGCTTTCCGCAACGCCGGCCAGGAGTACCCCGCCGGGACTTACGTCGTCCCGCTGGCCCAGCCCGCCAAGCGGCTCATCCGCACGCTGCTCGACCCCAACGTTCCCATGGACGAGAAGTTCCTCAAGGAACAAGAGCGCCTGCGCCGGAAGAAGCTGCCTGACGAAATCTACGACGTCACCG
>VGYL01000206.1 GCA_016872975.1 Planctomycetota bacterium | reverse complement strand
CGCTACCGGGTGCTGATGAAGCTCATGATCGAGGGCTGGCGCGAGGACTTCAACGATCCGGCGCTACCGGTGGCGGTGATCGGCGGCTGCGGGAGCGGTGGCGAAATCCAGACGCGTGAAAACTTCGAGACCTTGTCGGTATCAGAGCCCTCGTTTATCCGCGAAGCCCAACGACTCGGAGTGGGCGATGTCGGTGATCCCGTCCACACGGTGTTCCTGCCGGACTACGATGTCCGGATCCCGGGGCTGCATCCCAAGAAGAAGGTGACCTACGGTTTCCGCGCGGCGCGCTGGGCGCTCAGCACGGTCTATGGTTTCGGCAAGAATATGGAATGGGACACCGCGCCACAGGTCTCGGCCGAGCGGGACGGTGATGCCATGGTGCTGACTTTCGACAAGAAGGTCATGCCGGATGACATGTCACGGGTCTTGGAGGGATTCTCGATCGCCGGGTCGGACGGCAAATTCTACATGGCCCACGCCGTATATCCGAATGTCGCCGGCAAGGTTGTCGATTTCACAAAGATCCACGTATGGAGCCCGCTGGTGAAGGAACCTGTGGCGGTTCGCTACGCCTGGGCCTCAAGTGGTCCGATGGGGAATCTGAAAGTGAACGGCAAAGAGTGGCATCCGCTTCAAAGCTTCCGCACCGACACATGGGACTGGCCGGAGAGCGAGGATCCGGCTGAACAGCTCTTTGACAGGTCGAAACGCAGGGCCTTGAATCAGGAGGCCGTCGAGCGCCTGGAGCACCGCAAGCTGGAGGAGGCCAAGCGGGGCGTCGAAATCCTCGAGCGCCTCAAGACGCTGGGCAAGCAGGAGCCCAAAGCCAAGGAAACCAAGTAATGAGACGGCGTGATTTTCACAAGCTCGCGGGCGGCGCGGCTGTGGGCGGGCTGGTGTTCACCGGAGTGTCTGTTGATTTGGTAAACGCCGCGGAAGCGAAAACGACAGACATCCGAAACCTCTTCGAGTCGGATGACCCGGAGGTTCTCGCGCTGGCGCAGCGCGCTATTGACAAATGCGTTTTGGAAAAGCTCCGTGCGCCTGTCGAACCCTTGCAGCACACATGGGTCCAACCGGGCGGGCCGTACTACATGGGCCAGTGGATCTGGGACACCATGTTCGTGGTCGATCTGTTGAGCATCCTGCCCGGCAAGCAGCAGGTCATCCGCGACATTTTCCAGAACTACTGGGATTTCCAGGATCGCTGGAACAAGAAGATGCCGGACTATGCCCGCGACATGATCACCGTCGCGATCAAGACGGCCCCGCAAGAGGAAAGGCAGTTTTCGCAGATTCCGATTCTGGCCTGGGGCGTGGAGCGGGTTTATCAGCGCAACGGCGACCGGGAACTGCTCACGCAATGCCTCGTACGGCTCGAACGGTTCCACGACTGGTTTTGGCGCGAGCGCGACCTGCACGACAACGGGCTAATCACTCTCGGCGCCTACACCGGCGTGCTGCAACATGCGAAGTGGGAGACCTTCGACTACGAATGCAACATGGACGGCATGCAGATGACCGTACACCCCCGGCGCAAAGGCCCGGCTGAAGGGGCCTGGTATGCCGACATCTGCGTGCCCGGCAACACCGCCTACCTGATCCTCGGCGAGCGAAGCCTGGCGCGGCTGGCGGAAATCATTGGCGATAAGGAGCTGGCGGCGCGGCGCAACAAGCGAATCGAGAAAGCCGTTAAGGCCATGCGCGACCACATGTGGGATGAGCAGGCGGGGACGTTTCTGGCGGTCAAGCGTGACTCGCTCGAAAAGATCCCAGTAGCGACCATCGGCAGTTGGATTCCGTTGACGGCCGGTGTCCCCAGTCAAGGTATGGCCAAGCGTATGGCGGAAGTGCTCGCTTCGCCGGCCTGGCAGACGCCGCTACCCGTGCCGACCGTGGATCGCACGGACAAGCGCTGGAAGTCCAACGCCTTCTGGCGCGGCGATGTGTGGCCCTCGACCAACTACCAGATCGCCAGCGGCCTGGCAACCTACAGCCACAAAGACCTCGCCGCCGACATCGCCGACAAGACCATCGCCAACGCGATCAGGCACGGCATCAGCGAACACTACGACTCGGTCTCCGGCCAACCGCTTGGCATCCGGGACTACTGCATGAGTTGCACGCTGGTGACCATGATGCTCGATGGGCTTGCCAAAGAGCACAGGCTGAATGTGCGTCGTGGTAGCCGTGAATGACAGAAGGCAAGATGGAGAAGTGATAAAGCATCGAATCATCCTGTTTCTCGCCACCCTGATGGCGGTTCGCCTCATGCCTGCGGGCGAGGCGCCTCCAGCGCAAGAGTTGACCGCCAGGACAACCGAGCAGTGGAACATGGTGGAGTTCACCCGCACTTCCGCAAAAAGATACGAAAATCCTTTCGCGGACGTGCAGGTAGATGTGGTCTTCCGCAACGGCGACAGGAAGTGGATTGTCCCTGCGTTCTGGGCTGGGGGCGACATATGGAGGGTCCGATTCGCGCCACCTTTGCCGGGGGATTACAACTGCGAGTTCAAATGCTCGGACGCGGCCAACAAGGAGTTGAACGGGATCGAGCAGCCTCTGCGCGTGACACCCTACACCGGCGATAATCCCCTACTGAAGCATGGCTTTCTTCGAGTGAGCGTTGACCAGCGGCACTTTGAACATGCCGACGGCACGCTGTTCTTTTGGCTGGGCGATACGTGGTGGAAGTGTCTGTGCAAGCGAATGACTTGGGAAGGCTTCCAGGAGTTGACGGCAGACCGGAAGGCGAAGGGATTCTCCGTCGTGCAGATCGTGTGTGGTCCTTATCCTGACGAAGGATGGTTTGATCCGCCATTGGCGAACGAGGGCGGGATGCCTTACACCGGTAGGGATTATGGTCTGGTGAACCCGGCCTATTTTGATGCGGCGGACCGCCGCTTCCGGTATCTGATTGAGTCTGGCCTCGTGCCGGCTATTGTGGGTTCCTGGGGACGAAGCGATTGCATCAGCATGCAGGAAATCGGAGCCGCCAAGCTGAAGCGGCATTGGCGCTACCTGGTGGCCCGGTATTCAGCCTCTCCGGTGGTCTGGATTCTGGCGGGCGAGATCCCGGATGACATCAAGTGGGGGCATGGGCCTTGGGCTGAAGTGGCAAGATACCTGCGCAGCATTGACCCATATCGCCATCCGCTCACGTGCCATACGGGCAAAGGCCGTCGCGGCGCGGCCGGGGATGACGTGCTGATCGATTTCGAAATGGTTGGAGGAAATCACGATGAGAATGTTGCGGTGACGGGGGAGACGCTTTCCATTCTAACCTCGGCCCGCGAGGTCAAGCCGCCGATGCCGGTGCTGGTCGGCGAGACTTGTTACGAAGGGCACATGCAGCAGGGATTTGGGGATGTCCAGCGTCGCATTTTCTGGATGTACATGATGAGCGGTGCCGCGGGCCATGCCTACGGCGCGGCGGGAATCTGGCACGCCGGCGTGGAAGGTGATCCCGGCCATACCGGCGCCTGGGGCCAGGCGTATGACTGGACCACATGGAAAGAAGGCATGAACTATCCCGGCTCGTGTCAATTGGGCGTGGGCAAGAAGCTGCTCGAGCAGTATTCTTGGGCGCGTTTCGAGCCGCATCCCGAATGGACCGAAGCGGGGGCATTCGCCGCTGGCATTCCGGGCGAAGTGCGGTTCATTTACCAGCCGCGCCGCGGTATCTATGACTGGAACGGCATCGTCGTGAAAGGCCTCGAGCGGGACGTGCCCTACCACGGCTTCTATTTCAACCCTGTCAACGCGAAGCGATACGATCTGGGCATGTTCATTAGAGTCGGCCCGGCGCCCAAGCCCTTTGAAGGCCACGCGCAGCCTGTGATCTTTGCCGACAAGTTTGACGGCGCCGATGCTTCGGCCTGGAAAGACTACGGCACGCCAACTCGGCGAAAGGATGGCCACCTTGTCGGCGGCAAAGGCATGGTGACGATCCAGGAGAAGATCAGTGAAACCAACTTGATGGCCAGCGTGGACGCGCGGAGCGACGCCGAGGCGGGCTTGATCCTGCGTTTTCGCGACAACGACCATTACCTGGTCGCGCTCTACACGCCGCTGCTGAAGGCCATCTATATCCACGACCGGAAGAACGGGGAATGGGGGGAGCCGCTAGGTCGGGTCGCGGTGCCGGAGATCGGGCCTGAGATCCACCTCACGGCCGCGGCGTGCGGCGAATACGCAGCGATGGTCCTGACCGATGGCAAGAAGACCTACGCCACGCCCAGCGTCAAGGTCACCAACGTCACCCGCGGGAAAACCGGGCTCTGGCTTTTCCAGGTCGGTGAACGGCAGGAATACGGCAACTTCGGACTTTCTCAAACGCCATTTGCTCCGACGAAACTGGACACCGCCGGCAAAGTGCATCGCGTGGCGTCTGACGAATTCAGGGCACCGAACGTGCCGTCGCCGCAGGATTGGGTGCTGGTCATGGAAAAGGCCGAGCCGCAGAACACGAGCCGCAGGAATGCGAGCGCTTTGCAGGCAGGAAAAGAAACCGCCGCAGAGGGCCTGAAAGCCAAGGCCGTTGAGGGCGACATCGCGGCCCAGCTCTCCCTCGCCTATCGCTATCGTGATGGCAAGGGTGTTGGGAGGGACTACGCCGAGGCGATGCGCTGGGCGCGCCTGGCCGCCGATCGCGGCAATGCGGAGGCGATGGATTTCGTCGGCTGGATGTTCTTCGAAGGACTTGGCGTGAAGCGCAGCCCGGCGATCGCCGCCGGTTACTTCAAAGCCGCCGCCGGGAAATCGGCCGCCGCCGCCTGGAATCTGGGGCAATGCTACGTCGGCGCGCAGGGCTTGGATCAGGACGTTCCTAAGGCGCTGGAGGTCTGGAAAAAGGCGGCAGCCATGGGCCATGGGCGCGCGGCCTCGACGGCAGCCATGGTTTACCTCGCCGGAGAGGGGGTTGCTCCCGATGCGGCGGAAGCGCGCAAACTTGCCACGCGGGCGGCGGAGTTGAATGATCCCTCCGGCCTCGTGGTCCTCGGCGAGATTCAGTTTCAGGCCGGCGAACTTGAACAAGCTCGCGCGAACTGGACCAAGATTTCACAGATAAAGCCCACCGGCCGCACCGGGCACCCTGAGCAACCCTCGGACAACATGGCCGCCCAACAGGGTGCTGATCTGCTGAAGCTGATAGACTGCCGCCGCCGCAAGCCCGAGCCGGGCAAGTTCGCGCTCGTGTCCATGCCGCACATCCAACAGGGCTGGAACAACTGCGGCGCGACGAGTTGCGCGATGCTCGCCCGCGCGCAGGGCAAGAGGCTCGGCGGCTGGGACTACAAGCGGCTCTGCCCTTCGCCCGTCGGCACCGGCACGGACTGGGGCGACCTGCTCAAGGCATCGGAGAAGATCGGGCTGCGCTGGAAGCTCGTCACGTTCACCCCCGACGATGCCGGATTCGACAAGGCCGTCGCCTTTGTCCGCGCGGAACTTGATGCCGGCCGCCCTGTGATCATTGATTTCAAGTTCACCGGGTCTGAGTATCCCGGCGGCGAGGCTGGCCACACCCTGGCCATCGCCGGTTACCTCGCCGAGGAGAACCTCTACATCCTCTGCAACCCCGCGATTGCCACACCCGGGTTGCAACTGATGGCCGCCGAGGACTTGAAGCGCTATTGGCGATCTGACCATTACGGCAAACTCTCGAACGGAATTCTGTCGCGCCCGGCCATCGTCATCGACACGCCGCAGTGATCAAACAACTCACAGCGACAATTATGACTATCAAATCAGCCACACCAGAGAATGCCATTTCGCGTCGCCACTTCTTGCTCTCCACCTGCTTAGCGACGACCGCGCTGGGCTTTGAACCACTGACGGGCATGGGGGCCCCGGGTCGGGAAAGCCCTGCCCGGTCGGAGACCCCGGGGAGATTGTGCCTTATGATCGGCCGGCGGAAACGTGGATGAGCGCCGACGGCAAGGAGGTCATCGGCGCGCAGATCACCATCCAACCCGACGGCCACACGGAAGTCCGGTCCCGCGAGGCGGCCGAGGGTCCGCTGAAGGGAGCGGCGCCGAAAGACTCCTCCGTCGCGCCAGCCGCGGCCGAAGCCGAGGTCGGCACCCTCCACACCGGATGCCATGACCTGAACCTCACGCTGGCAGGAGAGGGCGGTTGCCGGCCTCGGCCAGCCCGGCGACGAGGGTGGCTTCGCGCTTCCCCAGACCCGGCTTATAAGGATTTGCGATAGGCGTCATGAAATACCACCTGCTGCAACATCATATAATGGGCGCGTGGCTTTTTATACCTTGCGGGCGGGGGCGGGTCAAGGTTCGTTCCCCGTACTCGGCGGCAGGCCTCGCATTTGGCTTGACACGGCGCGATGGCCTCCTATGATGACGGCCGGTATTCCTGGAAAGGTTCACGTTTGGTGCGAAGTCTGAACCTCTTTCCAAGCAGCCTACCGATGCAGAACACTTCTTTTTCGGCCAGAATCCGAACGGTTTTCTCCCTGTAGCGGTCCCTCTGGGCGTCAGCCGTCAGCTTTATAAGCCCTTCCCGCCCAATCTCACTTGACCCCCTCAAAGTGCCGTCTGGACGCAATCTGCCGCCTGGTCAGGACGTTGCCGTGCTCTCGGGTCTGCTTGACTATCTGGACTCGGGGGCTGCGGTCTCGATCCTCACGAGGGTCAGGGAGAGGCTTCTACCGGGCGGTGTCGTCCTCGTGGCCAACATGCGCCGTCACAACATGGCTTCGACCATGAGCGTGCTCGGGAACTGGCGCCTGGTCTACAGAGAGCCCCCGGAGGTCGAAAGGCTTCTCGTGGAGAGCGGGTACGCCGGGATCAACGTGTGGCTTGAGCCTGAGAAGGTGTTCTGCATCGCGGAAGCGAGGAGGCCGGGCGGTAGTGCCAGGGATCTTTTGCACTTTGCATGAGAGATAGTCCCTCCGCCAGTCGAGGCCGCTTGGACCCTGAGCCTAGGGGGGAAGGGCGGGGCCGCGGCGGCAGGGCCTCGCCGCTTTCCGCGGCACCGCGCGGCCACTGCCCCCGAACCGACCAGCCCGCCTTCGTCCCCACCCTGGCTATCTTCGTATCCGTCCGGCCAACTACAGGTGTGGGCGGGCGAGTTCAGCGTCAGTGACTGGACGGGGTATCCAGCGGGACAATATGGGCTACCCCGTCCAGCCGGGCCTTTCCGTATGGTGCCAGTCGCTGAGTATGCAGAGGCGCGTGCAGCAGCGAACGCAACGAATGCGGCAATCCGTGAGGAATTGCCCCTTTGGTCGAGTTCAGGACTGGAGTGGCACGAGATTCAGCCGGTCAAGTTGGGGGGCAGTCCAACGGATCTTGCCAACAAGATCCCCTTGCCCAGTGGCTTCCATCGCCAGCAAGTTACGCCGTGGTGGAATGCCTTGCAGCGCAGTATTGAAGGAGGTCCGTGATGGAGCCGAGCGTTCGGGATAGACTCCGCCGGGTTCTTACGGCCCCGTATGCTGGCAGCGGTGCTACGGAGGAGAGTCTGCTGGCCGTAATGGCCGAGTTGGGATACGGCTTGCCGGAAGAGTACTTGGACTTCATGCGTCAGACGAACGGGTACACTGGTGAAGTCGGCTCACGGGGTTTCGTTAGTATCTGGCCGGTTGAGGAAGTGGTGCCCACAAACCAAGCCAACCATTTTCGTGAATGGATTCTCGGTTTGGTGCTCTTTGGGTCGAACGAAGGCGGGGAGTTCTACGCGTTTGACTTGCGGGGCAACCGCCCCAAGGTGGTCATGGTGCCATCAATTCCGCTGGAGCTGAAATACGCTGTGGAAGTTGGCTCGTCGTTCATTGACTTCTTGGAGCACCTTGCTCAAACCCCGTAAGATGGTGCCCGTGGTGAGAGTCGCGGTCTCATGTATCTGCCTTGGCGAGCGACCACCGCTCCGGCAGCAGTTCCGCCAGGCGGTGCATCGGATGGGCGGCGATGCGCGTGAGCACGTCCTTGAGGTAAGCGAAGGGATCGACCTCGTGGCGGGCGCAACTGGCGATGAGCGAAAAGAGGACGGCCGCGGTGTGGCCGCCGTTGTCGGAGCCGCAGAACAACCAGTTTTTGCGGCCGATCGCAATCCGCCGCAGGGCGTTCTCCGCGAGATTGTTGTCGATGGCGAGGTCTCCATCGGTCACATACACGTTCAGGGCGTCCCACTGGTTGAGGACGTAGGCGATGGCCTGGCCCATCGGGCTCTTCGGGAGGACCGGCCCGCCGGCGGTTGCCTGGCGCGATTCCAGCCACGTCTTGAACTGGGCGAGGATCGGGACGGCCTTCGCCCGCCGCAGTTCCAGGCGGATGGCCGCCAGGCGTCGCTGCGCTTCGCCCTGGTCGGCGGCGGGTGCCGCCGCGCCATCGAACCGCTTCTCGACGAGCGCCTTCGCCTCGTCCTCGACATCATAGAGGAGCCTGATGTACGCCAGGGCTTGCGTGGCGGTAGCCGAGTCGCTCGTGCGGGCTTCGTAGAACTTCCGCCGCGCGTGCGACCAGCAGGCGACCTCGGTCACCCGGCCGCCGGCCTGACCAGCGTATATTCCGTCGTAGCCGCCGAAGGCGTCGGCCTGAAGGAACCGCCGCGTGTCCTTGCCCCAACCCGCCAGGAACGTCATGGGTCCGTCGCGCGAGCGGTTCGCGGTGTAGATGAACACGTCGTGGGGGTGATCGCGGTCGCCGACGTACACCCAGAACCGGCCGACACGGGTCTGGGGCAACTGCCGGTCGAGCACATCGACCGGCGTGTCGTCGGTATGGATGACCTTGGAGGCAAGCACTTCCCGGATCATCAAGTCATAGAGTGGTTTGAGGGCGGCGGCCGAGTCCCTGGCCCAGTCGCACATCGTCGAGCGGGCGATGTCGATCTTGTGGCGCGCCAGGATCCGCTCCAGGCGGTACAGCGGCAGATGGTCGGAATACTTGCTGACGATCACATAAGCCAGGAGGCCCGGGGCCGCGAGGCCCTTCTCAATGGGCGCGAGGGGCTTCTCGGCCGTGGCGATCTGCGGGCCGTCCTCGGCGGCGGCCTCTTCGCAGGCCCGGCAGGCGTACTTGAGGCGCACGTGCTGGATGACCGAGAGTCTGGCCGGCTCGTAATCGAGTTGCTCGCTGGTCTCTTCGCCGATCACCTCGCGCATCTTCCCGCAGCACGGGCACGGCTTCTCGTCCTCCGCAAGGTCGTGGACGACGCGCCTGCGCGGCAGGTCCTGGAGGATGCGGCGGCGGCCGTGGCCGCGAGAGGTCGAGGGCGCCGGCGGCGGGGCCGGCGGTTCCGGGGTCGGCGCGGAGACCGCCGGCCGCCGCCTGCACGCCCAGCCGGCCCGCCTCGTCCATCTGCCCCAGATACGCCACCACCCGTTGCCGCGGGCCGCGGTCGGTCCGGTACGACTCCA
>VGYL01000205.1 GCA_016872975.1 Planctomycetota bacterium | reverse complement strand
CACCATCGTAATCTACACCTCGGACCAGGGCTTCTTCCTGGGCGAGCACGGGTGGTTCGACAAGCGGTTCATGTACGAGGAGTCCCTGCAGATGCCGCTGCTGGTCCGCTATCCCAAGGAGATCCGGGCGGGCGCCGTGAACAAGGACATCGTCATGAACCTGGACTTCGCGGAGACCTTCCTGGATTACGCGGGCGTCCGCGTGCCGCAGGACATGCAGGGCATTTCGCTGCGACCCCTGCTGCGGGGCCGCACGCCGGCGGATTGGCGCAAGTCCATGTACTACCACTACTACGAGTATCCCGGCGCGCACAGCGTGAAACGCCACTACGGCGTGCGGACCGAGCGCTACAAGCTCATCCGCTTCTACCACGACATCGACGAATGGGAGCTGTACGACCTCAAGAACGACCCGGACGAGATGCGCAACGTCTACGACGATCCAGCCTACGCGGAGACTGTCAAGGAATTGACGGCAGAGTTGAAGCGATTGCGCAGCCACTACAAGGATAACACCGGGGCACCGATCTGAGTATCCCCGATGTAGTACCGCATTTCGCAAGTCCTGAGACTATAGGGTAGAGATTGCTTCGTCGCTGAAGCTCCTCGCAATGACATACCTGGGCGCCCTATGTCATGGCGAGCGAGGCTCGCCGAGCGCGGCAATCTCTGGCTGGCGCCGAGGAGATTGCTTCGTCGCTGCGATCCTCGCAATGACATTCAGCGCCTTGAGATACTCTGTAATGACCCAAACACCGGCGGCCGCCGGGGCGCGTTTTGAATTTTGGATTTCTTCCCCTTTGAATTTGTTTGGGATTTGGAATTTGGTGCTTGGAATTTCCGCCGCAGGCGGCTTCACGGTTCAGTTCTTCTCCTGGAGCAGGACGCCCGTATGCTTGTCCCAGCGGATCGTCCGTGTGTTCATGCGATGCTTGGTGCCGTGACAGGCCGTACAGTATTTCTTGTCCTGGTTGAGGGTGGGCTTCTCTTCAGAGAGGTTCAGGGCGGCTTCCAGGATCGGCCGGTGGTCCGCGAGGTGCCGAAGATCCTGCCGGGGGTGGCACATCATGCAGGTCGGGTTGATCCGCTCTCTGGGGTACAGGATCTCGGGCGGCGTGACGTTGGCCTCGTCCGAACGGTGGCGGAAGGACTCGCCGTGACAGCGCTCGCAGCCGATCCCGGCCACCTCGTGCTTCAATGCAAGCTCTTCCTCGTCGAAGTCGAAGTGGCAGACCAGGCAGAAGGAATTCGCCACGAACGAGGCGGCGGGCTCGGCGGTGGGAGCGCTAATGGCTTTCACGACCGGAGCCTCGGGGCGATCGTTACTGTCGCCCACGGATGCTGCGGTCTTCTGCCAGGATGGACAGACCGACACGAAGACCAGCATCCCCGTCATCACGCCCGCCGCCACGATCAAGAACTGCTCGATTCTCCGCATGCAGGTTCCTGTTACACGTACTCCCAATCCTTCAGCCACCGGTAGTTGGCGGGCAGGTTGGCCCAGGCTTTGTCCATGGCCTGCTCCAGCTCCCGGGCCTCCGCCTGGTCCAACTGGCGGCGTTCCCGGACCGCCTTGACCATGTTGTCCACCTGCTGCGTGTTGATCAGGCCCGGAATGGGGGCGGTGATGACGTCGGTGGCGAGGATGTAGCGGATCGCCATGCGGGCCAGCCGGCTGTCTTCCTCGGCGTGCTCGCTTTCCAGGGAGCCGTCGCCTTTGAACAGGGCGTTGCTGGAGAAGGGCTTGATCCCGAAGACGCCGACGCCGTACTGCTTCACCGCGTCGAACAGGCTGTCTTTGGGCCTGACCTTGCTCTTGGCCGTGTACGGCGTCACGATGACCTGCACGATGCCGGGGTACTTCTCGATCAGTGACTTGATGTGCGGGCGGTCGTGCGACGAGAACCCGGTGAACCGGCACTTGCCCTGCTGGCGGGCCTTCTCCAGGGCCTTCATCATCTCATCGACTTCGCCCTCGGAGTGCATCCCGCTCTGCTCGTGCATCGTGATCCGCCACAGATCCACGTAGTCGAGCCGGGCCTCTCTCATCCCGTCGTCCAGGGTCCGCAGCAGCGCCTCGGCCGTGCGGTAGTTCTCAAAGCGCAGCTCCTTCTGGTACCACGAGAAGCCGAGATACATGCTGTCGCGCCGGCCCCGGAGGGCCTCGGCGTAGCTCAGGATCTCCTCGCGCGTGCAGGCGTCGATGTAGTTGATGCCCGACTCGATGCAGCGGGTGACCACCTCGTTGCGATTCTGCTGGAAGGCCTGGTCCTTGAGATTGGCGGCGAGGAAGTTGTCGCCCTGGAAGGCGCTGGGCACCATGCGGTTGACCCGTTTCCAGTGGCCGCCCATGCAGACGGCGGAGACCCACAGGCCGGTCTTGCCCAGCGGGTGGTATTCCATATCGGGATTGTAGCTGCGGGTCCTGGCGATCTCCGCGGCGTGGGCCGGGCGGCTCCCCACGACGCCCAACCCGACGGCCAATCCCGCGGCGGCTGCCGCACCGTCGCGCATGAGTTCACGCCGGGTCAGAGGGTTGGGGCCGGTTGGCTGATGGCTCTTGTTGCTCATGGTCTTCTCCTTGTGATCGGACGATCCATAAGGCACTTCGTTGGCCTCCGGGCTCCGGGGTGATGACCCAAAGGCTGCTCCAGCTTACCAGCCGGGTTTGGATTCCGCAAGCATTCCTTCTTGTCCGGGCGGTGCCGGCCCCTATAATGCTGACATGCGTCCTGCAGAACCACTACCAGGCTCCGTCCAACCGGCGGCGAGCGATCTCGCGATCCGGATCGTGCACGACAACTGCCCCGGTGTCGCGGGCATGAAGACCGCCTGGGGTTTCTCCGCCTTGGTGACGGGGCTTGAGAAAGTAATTCTCTTCGATACCGGCAGCGATGGCGCGCTCCTGTTGGAGAATCTGGCGCGGCTGGAGATCGATCCGGGCCGGATCGACATCGTGGTCCTGTCCCACCTGCACGGCGATCACACCGGCGGGCTGGCCGGATTGCTCCAGGCGAATCCGCGCGTGCAGGTCTGCCTGCCGGCATCCTTTCCCGCCCGGTTCAAGGAGGTCGTCCAGGGGTATGGAGCGACCCTCCATGAGATTGCCGGACCGCAGGAGATCTGCCGGGACGTGCACACGACGGGCGTCCTGGGCCGGCGCCTCAAGGAACAGGCCCTGGCGATTCGTACCCCGCGCGGACTGGTGGTGCTGACCGGCTGTGCCCATCCGGGCATCACCCGGATCCTCCAGACGGTCCGGCGTTTGCACCCGGAGGATCTCTTTCTGGTCCTGGGCGGATTTCACCTGGAGTGGGTCACGACGTGGAAGATCGCGGCGATCCTGCGCGTCTTCCGCAGCCACGGCGTTCGGTATGTCGCCCCGACTCACTGCTCCAGCGACAAGGCCCGGCGGCTCTTCCAGCAGGACTACGGCCCCGCCTGCCTCGATATCGGCGTAGGCAAGACCATTGCCCTGGCCGATCTGACAACGTAAAGGCCGGAGCCTGCCGGATGCTGGAGGACCTCGGCCTGTTCTCGACCTCGTACCGCATTTCGCAAGTCCTGGGACAATAAGGAGGAGGTTGCTTCGTCGCCGGGCTCCTCGCAATGACATGATTGCTTCGTCGCTGAAGCTCCTCGCAATGACATACTGGGGCGCCCCATGTCATTGCGAGCGAGGCTAGCCGAGCGCGGCAATCATGTCATGGCGAGTCGCGAAGCCGCTTCGCGGCGGGTAGGAGAGAGAAACCCGCTGTATCCAGGGTGCCATGCCTGCGCTTCGTAGGCATGTCTACGCAAAGCCGTAGACATGGCACCCAGACCGCCTGTCTCTTAGGAGTAGCGCAGCGACGAAGCAACCTCACCACAGTCGCGGCACTTGCGAAATGCGGCACTGGTCCGGCCGGGGAGACTCGACCGAGATCACAATCGATTCGGTTGACCCGGTGACGGTCCTCCCGGTTTCTGTTGTCCCATCATCTGCTGCAGCTTCATGATGGTCCCCATGATTTCCTGGACGTGCTGTTTCGGGATCGCCACATTCGTCAGCAGCTTGCCGGCGCCGATATCACCGGCGAAGGCAATGCCGCCGCTCCGGCTGGAGAGGTCCATCGGGGGCATGGGCAGCGGCAAAACCGCCATCCCGAATTGCATCACGCGCAGGAAGTTGTAGGTGCCGAAGAACTCGCTTTTCCTGGCCTCGGGCAGGAGGTTCAGGGCCGCCTGGACTTCGCTGGCGATCTGCGTCGGTCCGCCGGCCTGGGCCTGATCGATCAGGGTATGAATCGCCTTCTGCGGCTCGGCCGCCAGGGTGTACACCAGCAGGTTATTCACGGTCGCTTGGCGGATGTCAAAGCCCTCCCCCAACATCATAGCCATCATCTGCATCTGCATTTGCATCTGCGGATCCGCCTTGCCGCCCTCGGCCGGTTGCAGGGTGAAGCGGATCGAATCGATCGGGACGTTCTTGTAGGTCTCGACATTCCGCTGGATATCGAACCGCATCTGGATGTCCATCTTCTTGTAGAACTCGGCAATGGCGTCCTCGGTCATCAGCTTGGAGGCCTGCTCGAGGAGCTGATTGAACTTCTGCCGGTCCTTGAGGGGGGCGACGTACTTCAGTTCAAAGGGCGGCTTGCTCTTGGGATTGGCCGACATGGAAAACGCGAGGCTTCCGGCCAGGGCGTCCGTACTGTCCGTCATGAACTGCCGGATCCTGGCGATGTCTTCTTTGGAAACCGTGGTGCCCATGAAGGCGGTCAGCAGATCCGCGTACCCCAGCATCAACGATTTGAACCGAGCGGGATTCAAAGCGATCACGGCATTGGCGATGGCGCCGTTGTCGAGATAACCGAAGAGATTGGGCTGCGGTTGTTGGGAGCTGTCCAGGCTGAGGGTCTTGGCCATCTCCGTGTTGGGCACCGCGGCGACCACGGATGCCAGCCGCAGCGCCGTGGCGCTGGGTTCGAGCGACACGCTGGCGAACTGCGTCTCCTGCAGGAGAGAATTGAGCATCGCGGTGTACGTGTCCATGATGCTTTGCGGCTGGAACGGCATGGATTGGCCCGGCGGCTGCATCTGCTGCAGGCTCTTCTGGGCTTCCTTGATCTTCTGTTGGAGTTGGGGCCCGAACATCTTGTTGGCAACCTGGAGGTTGGCGTAGGCCCACACCGGGGAGCTTGTGGCGCGCTTGAGCTCGTCCGGGCTCAGTCGTTGGGCCAGAGAGGCGGCCCCCGTGCCGGGGGTCCAGTTCTTGGCCTCGGTCAGGGCCTGCCGGTCCGCGATCCGCGTGACCAGCAGGTAATTGCCGATCTGCACGCCCGCGAGGACCCGCTGATCTTCCGGACCGATGGTCACGACTCCCTGGGCGTCCGGTTTGGTGACGTTAGGATTCGTGAGAAGCTGGGCGAAATCGCTGAGCGGAACGAGCACGCCGACGCGCTGAGGGTCCGGCTTCTCGCCACCGGGCAAGGGCCAGAAGGCCGCGAGGTCGCCTGCCATGTTGACCCCGGCCGGCTCCGGCTGGCCCAGCAACCCGGCCAACTGGCTGCGCACCGGCATGGTCAGGCCCATCGGCGAGACGCCGGTCAGAAACTGATCCACCTGGGACAGTGTCGTCGTGATCTTGTTGATCCGCAGACAGAACAGGGTGTCGGCCGGAATGGCCCGCATGGGATCGGCCGGGGCCGACTGGGCCGCGTCCATCACGCCGGTGGCGCCGAGCGAGAACAAAACCGCCCACACTGTGAGTACGTTTGCGATACGATGGGAATGTGTCATTGCTCTACCTCCTGAGTTTTACGCTCTACGATTGACGATCAACGATCCGCAATTGTAGGTAGCGGATTCTCGCTCGTCAACTCCTCGACCGTCACCTTTTATATCGGCCCATGATCCGGCCCTGGCCGAGGATGTGGCCGTCCATGGCTTTGAGCAGTTTCTCCCTGGTCTGGCCCGCCGCGAGGTTCATCATCTTGTCGAGGGCGTAGATCCGGAAGAAGAACCGGCGGGTGCCGCTGGGCGGACACGGTCCCATGTAGCCGATCTCGTCGGTACTGTTGACACCCTGTTCGCCTCCGATCGGGAAGGCCCTGTCGCGCGGCAGGTTCTCCGGCAGCTCTTCGAGATCGGCCGGCAGGTCGTAGAGCACCCAGTGCACGAACGTGCCGCCGGGCGCATCGGGATCGTCGGCGATCAGAGCGAGGCTCTTCGTGCCCTCCGGCAGCGACTCCCAGCGCAGCGGCGGGGAGATATTGTCGCCGTCGCAGGTGTACTGTTGCGGAATCATCCCGCCGTCCTCGAAGGCGGGACTACCCACCTGGATGGTCATCGCTTCGGTCTGGATCGTTGGACTGGCCATGTCGCATCCTCCATTCGCGTACGCACTTTCCGGACATTCGAACACGGTCTCGCCGTTCACTCTACCTGCTCGACCCGGGCAAGACAAGGCGCCTCTGTGTCTTGTGGCTAAGGATTTTGCCGGTTCCCACGTCCGTGAAGGACTCTCACATGCTGCCGGCTGCCTGTGCCCTCAAGGGCCGGCCGGCGTATAGTATCGTGAGCACTGCGGAAGGATCGTGCGATGGTATGGATTTATGCGATGGTCAGCGTGGCAATCGTCAGCCTGCTGTCGCTGGTGGGCATCATCATCGGGGCCAGCTACACCGTTAGCATTCCCCTGGGCCTGGCGGTGGTCGGGGCCGGGTCGGGACACCCGCGCAGGAACGGTCATGCACCCGCAGGCTTTGCGGGCGGGGATTGCTTTTGGTACGCCGGGCGGGCGAACATACACTGCCGGCTTCGCATCTCGAGCAATGAACGACGGCCAATGGGTGGAGTGTGCGGTGCACGCCACGACGAGAATCCATGAGGATGCCGCAGTAATCCATGATAAAGCGTGTTTGTGTCTATCTGGACAAGGGGCTCGGTCTGACCTGCGTTACCTCCTTGCGGGTCGTCGAGACGATGCACACCCGCAAGGCCCTCATGGCCGAGCTGGCGGACGCCTTCATCGCGATGCCCGGCGGGTACGGCACCGCGGAGGAATTCTTCGAAGCCCTGACCTGGGCGCAGCTCGGCTTGCACGCCAAGCCCTGCGGTCTGCTCAACGTGCACGGCTACTTCGACCATCTGATCCGCTTCGTGGACCACGCGGTCCAGGAGCGGTTCCTCGACTCCGCCCATCGCGGCCTGCTGCTGGTGGACGATGCGCCCGAAGCGTTGCTCGCCCAGCTCGACTCCTGGCAGCCCCCGCCCGTGGACAAAGCCGCCTGGGCCACCAGACTGTTGAAGGAGGTGTAGCCTTCGGCCTATGAAACCCTCCAAGTGTACTCGACGTTGGCTTTCGCCTTGCCGCTGACGTCGTATTCCGTGTACGTCACTTTGATCTCCTCGAAGCTCAGGGCGATCTCGTCGACGGGGACGGTCTGGCTGGCCCCGCTGATCTGGTAGCTCGAGATGACGGCATTCTTCAGCTCATATTTGTAGTACGTCTGATTCATTCCGCCGAAAGACCGCGTCAGGTGAATCTCGACCTTGGGAAAGACTTTTCCGCGACAGACCGCCTCGGCCAGCTTGGGGCTGGCTTTGTCCAGTTCCTTGGTGACCACGAGGTTCTCGAAGACAGGGCGACCGGCGGCCGCGCCGGCGGCGCTGCGGGAGGTCGGCAGGCTCTGCCCTTGGCTGAAGGCCAGGGCGTTGCTCCAGGCCTTGTGATCCTTGTCGACGGCCTCGCCGTCCACCCCGTCGAATTTGATGTAGAGGCTGCCCGGCACGCCGGCCGCCGCCATCAGGGGGCCGGTGAGGGCACTCGTGGGCCCCGCGGGACTGCGACTGAGCCCCACGTCGCCCGCGAACGCCAGGAGACCGAGACCGAGCAGGGCGAGGAGGGCGCACGCACCCACAGCGACTCTGGCTTGACTGCGATGTCTCTTCATACTCTGACCCTTTCCAGAAATGTGGACCTTGTCCAGCACGACTCCGATACGCCGAGCTTGTCCTCGGCGGCCATCATACGCTATTAGACCATGGGCCGGCCCGGAACGCCAGAGGGTGGCATCGAAAAACGGAACGGCTACAATGGGACGCGCGTACCGGCAAGGGAATGATGTCTCCAGTGCCATTCGGGGGAGCTGTACATGGATATTGACCGATTACATGTGACGTACGGGCGCCGGGTCGCTCTCAAGGAGTTGTGGACACTCAAGTGGCACAAGACCTTCAACATGCGCGGTCCATGGATGCGGGCAGGCGGGGTCCAGGCGGCCGCCTATTACCGCGTTTCACAAGTACCGCGACTATGAGTGAGGTTGCTTCGTCGCCCTCGGCGCGAAGCGCCGCTGCGCGTCGGGCCTCGCAATGACATGATTGCCGCGCTCGGCGAGCCTCGCTCGCAATGACATAAGGCGCCCCAGTATGTCATTGCGAGGAGCTTCAGCGACGAAGCAATCTTTACTCCATAGTCTCAGGACTTGCGAAATGCCGTAATAGCCTGCCTGGATCCGGCCGATGAGGGATTTCTGACAGCGCGTTCCGGGCTCGGACTCTACCCTGATCGCGGCCGGCGACACGCGTACGGCAAAACCGGCCCTGCTTTTCGGCATATCCCGTATTGCGCCGATCTGTGGCGCGGGTATCTTGTTGCAGATGCAGACCTATGGGAATTATAGATTGTCCACTTCTCGAAAGGGGGTTGGGGTATGCGGAACGCGCAGCGCATGGTCGTTCTGGCCGTCTTTGTCATCTTGGGCACGGGGGGGCTGATGAGCCGGGCAGCGGAAAGAGAGAGTCCTTACGGCCAGGGCCCGGTCAAGCTGGTCTCGACCGAATGGCTGCAAGAGCACCTGAAGGGCCCGGATCTGCTCATCGTGGACGCCCAGGCGGACGTCTACGACTACTTCGCGCAGCACATTCCGGGCGCGGTCTATTTCTGCGACCAGACGCTGCGGGCGCCCGAGCAGGGGATGCCCGTGCGGTACCTCGCGCCGGAGGCCATGGAGCTGCTATTGCGACGGGTCGGGTTGGACAACAATAAGTCCGTCGTGGTCTACACCGGCAAGGGCCAGCTCACCGGCACCGGCGACGGTCTCGCCCAGACCATGGTCGCCTATACGCTGGTCCGCTTCGGCCAGAACAACATCTTCGTCCTGGATGGCGGACTGGACAAATGGACCGCGGAGAAACGGCCGGTCGCCAAGGAGTTCCCGAAACTGAAGGAAGGCACCTTCAAGGTCTTCCTGCTCGACTGCTTCGTGAGTATGGACGATCTCAAGAAGCTCAAGGACCAGGACAACGTCATCCTGATCGACGCCCGCTCGGTAAAGGCGTACGAGGGACAGGGGCCCTGGACCAAGCCGGGCCATATTCCCGGGGCGATCAGCCT
>VGYL01000204.1 GCA_016872975.1 Planctomycetota bacterium | reverse complement strand
AGGCCGCCGGCGAGCTTGGCCCCGAGCCAGCGGTCGTGCTCCCGCAGGGCGCCCAGCCGGGCCGTGCACAACTCCAGGGCCAGCCGGACCGCCTCGATCTCGTCGACGGCAAAGGGCCGGTCCGCCGGCCGCTCTAGGGTCAACACCCCCCAGATCTTCCCTGCGTACCGAATCGGCAGGCTGGCGACCGCCAGCGGACCGTGCCGCTGGGACAGCGCCGCGGTCTGACGGCTGATGTAGGTGGCATCCTGCGGCGCCGGATGGAGCACTTCGCCATCCTGATCCAGGCATTCCTCCATGGCGGCTTCGAGATCCTGCACGACCTGCATCTTGCGACTGAAATTCTCGGCATGGCTCAGTGCCTTGACCTGGACGTATCGGCCCTTGAGCAACCCGAGGCTCACCCGTTCGCACCGCCACTGGGCGGCCGCCTCGTTGCACAGGGCCATGGCCGTACTGCCGAAGCGCCGATGGCGATTGACGGCCGAAAGCGTCTCCATTGCCTGGTGCAGGCGCCGCAGGTCCAGCTCCTTCTTCTGCGCGGCCTGGCGCGACTCCGCGAGGACCAGCAGCGAGACCCCCAACTCCAGCCGCTCGCGCGCGGCCCGCAGCGCCGCCTCGTCCCAGGCCTGGATCAGGAACGCCGCCGCCAAGGGCAACTCGGCCAAGCGCAAGGGAATCGACAGGATATGCTGCCCGTCGCGCTCGGCCCCTGCCCCGCTGACCGGCCGGTTGGCCTGCAGGCTGTCATGCGCAAACTGGGCCGCCCGGCTCAGCCACGCCGGCGGGCTCTCGGAATCGAGGTTGGGGTGTACCGCCAGAACATCGATCCGGTTGCCGTCGCCACGCCGCAGGACCGCTCCTGCCTGGGCCGGACCCAGCCGGCACGTGGCGGCGAGCAAACCGGCCAGAAACGGACCGAGCGAGCCGTCGGATCGATTCGGACCCGCCGGGCCCTTGCCCTGGGTCGGCGCGCCGGCCGATGGAATAGAACCTTCGCGTTGTTGGGACTCCACCTGCTCACCTCGTCTCAGGAATTTATGAATTATAGATTATGAATTATGATTTATCACTTGGCTTGGCCCTTGCGCACCTCTTCTGGAATCATAATTCATAATTCATAAATCGCAGACCATTACCACAAGTATATCGGTTTGCGTCAACTTCCGCATTAGCTTCCTGAGAAGGTGTGTGAGAAGCCAGCATTCTCCGGGTGGCATCGTCAAGCGGAGTCCTCGGAGCTTGGCGATGGCGGATTTCCCGTGCGCCGGACCGTCGCCAAGGCCTACCGGCCTTGACGATGCCACCCTTTTCACACCTCCTCTGAGGAGAAACGCTCCGAGGCCGTTCTCGCTCGGCCCCCGCGGCATCGGTTGCGGTGGCGCGGCTCGTTTGGGGAAGCGGTTGCGTCGAGCGTGACGTGGGACGTCCGACGTCATACGTAACGAGCTTCGCAACCGCAACCGGGGACAGCCCAACTACGTGGCCTTTCAGGTTGGCCTGCAGGCTGTCATGGGCAAGCTCGAAGGTCGTCACAGGACCTCGTGCCCGGTCACAAACGCTTTCACGTCCGCGGTCAACTGCCTCAAGGCGTCCAGTGACGTGTAGATCTGGTGACCTGCGCGGTAGCGCCGGAGCGTGAGGCTCCGCCGCAGACCCGCGGGCAGATCCAGGTGGTGGAACACGTACTCCTGGCTCAGATAGGGCGTCGTCAGATCGTAGTACCCGGCGGCGGTGAAGACCCGCAGCCGCGGGTCCAGGGCCATTGCCTCCGCCAGGATCGGGGCCACGTTCAGATAGCCGCGCCGGCCCGACCCCCAGTCCCATAATTCGTGGACTCGGTCCGATAGAATCACGTAGGGCCGGTCGGTCCGGAAGCCCAGTTCGGTCCGCACATAGTGGTTGAACGTGGCGGCAAACGGCCCCTCGGTGACAAACAGCGACGGGTCGGTCCACCGGCCCCGCGCGAACAGGGCGCTCGACGCGGTTACCCGGCCGTCCAACAGACCCAGCACCTGGCTTTTGCGGTCCAGCAGCTCCTGGGTGAAGCTGTACGGGCTGATCCGCAGGCGGTGGCGGACAATCGTCTCCTCGGACAGGCCCGTGTATTCGGCCAGCCTCCGGGCGGTCTCGCGGAACGCGCTGGGGGGCAGCAGTCTGCCCTGGGCCACAGCGGTACAGGAAGGCAGACTCAGGGCATAGGGAAGATCGTTGCCGGGGTCGAAGGAGACCGTCCCCAGGCTCAGGGCCGAGATCAGCGGCCACACCAGGAGCAAGGCCGGCAACAGGACGGTGTACCGCTTCTGCGGTGCGAAGGGGTGGAGACGGGAGATAGGCACGTCGCGGTTCACTTCAGCCATCACACTTCAGAAATCAACAATCTTCCGTCCATTCACCCGCCTTCCCGGAAGCCGGGATAGAGGATCATGCCGCCGTCGACGAAGATCGTCGTGCCGGTGATGTAGTCGGAGTTATCTGAGGCCAGCCACACCGCGACCGGGGCGATGTCGCTCGTCTCACCGATGCGGCCGTAGGGGATCAGCTTGCACATGGCGGCGGCGCCCTGCGGATCGGACCAGACCTCCTTGTTGATCGCGGTCTTGATCGCGCCCGGAGCGATGCTGTTGACGCGGATTTTCTGGGGAGCCAGCTCCTGGGCCATGGTCTTCATCAGGACCATGACGCCGCCTTTGGAGGCGGCATAGTTGGCGTGTCCCGCCCAGAGGATCCGCTCATGGACGGAGCTGATGAAGATGATCTTGCCCGCGGCCCGGGACCGCTCGGGCACCACCCCGCGCCGCAGAGACTCCTTCACCGCCTCCCGGGCACAGAGAAAGCCGCCCGTTAGGTTGACGTCGATGACCGCCTGCCATTGCTTGAGGGTCAGATCGATGAACGCGGCGTCCTTTTGGATCCCCGCATTGTTCACCAGGATGTCGAGGGTGCCATACTCCGCCAGGAAGGCCTCGAACATCTTGCGGACCTGGTCCTCGCGGCTCACATCGGCCTGCAAGGCGACCGCCGTGCTGCCGGCGGCGGCGATTTGGCGCACCACCTCCTCAGCCGGTTCCCGGTGCGAATGGTAATTCACCCCCACTTTCGCGCCGGCGGCGCCCAGGGCGATGGCGATCGCGGCGCCGATCCCCGAGTTGGCGCCGGTGACCAAGGCGGTTTGTCCTTCCAATGGTCTCATGGCATCCTCATAAGAGAAGTTTGATGGTTGATGTGTGATGTATGAAGTAAGAACAACGAAGCGGCGTAAGCATCCTCTTCTTACATCAACCATCAACCATCAAACATTAACCCTCTCGCTTCCCGAGAAGCGACTGGGCCCGAGCGACCACGTTCTCCACGCTGAACCCGTACTGCCGGAAGACCTCCTGGGCCGGGGCGCTGGCGCCGAACCGGTGGATGGTGATGGTGCTCCCATGATCGGTGACATACTTGCACCAGCCCAGGTCCGACCCGGCTTCGACCGCCAGGCGCGCCGTCACCTCGGGAGGCAGGACCTCGTCGCGGTAACTTCGGTCCTGTTGCTCGAACAGCTCCCACGAGGGCATGCTGACGACCCGGGCCTGGATGCCCTGTTCCGCAAGCTGCGGCTGCGTCTGGACGATGAGCTGGACCTCGGACCCGCTGGCGATCAAGATCACATCGGGTCTCTCGGCCTGCTCCCGGGACAGGATGTACGCGCCGCGGAGCAGCCCCTCGGCCGGGGCCAGTTGGCTGCGGTCGAGGATCGGCACCTTCTGGCGCGTCAGCAGGAGCATCGTGGGGCCCTCCTTGCGCAACATGGCAGCCCGCCAGGCCCAGGCGGTCTCGTTGGCGTCGGCCGGCCGGATCACACACATGTGCGGCATCGCGCGGAATGACGCCAGGTGCTCGACCGGCTGGTGCGTCGGTCCATCCTCGCCCAGCCCGATGGAGTCGTGCGTCATAATGTAGATCACCGGCAGTTCCATCATCGCCGCCAGGCGGATGGCGGGCCGGGCGTAATCGCTGAAGATGAAGAACGTCGCCGCGTACGGGCGAATCCCGCCGTGTAGGGCCATCCCGGAAGAAGAGCTGCACATCGTATGCTCGCGCACGCCCCAGGCGAGGTTGCGGTTCTCGTATTGGCCGGCCTGCAGATAGTCCGACGCCTCGATCAGCGTTTTGGTCGAGGGCGCCAGATCGCCGCTGCCGCCCACCAGCCAGGGCACCTTGCGCGCGATGGCGTTGAGCACTTTGCCGCCCGCGTCGCGCGTGGCCATGGAACCCCTGTCCACCGGGAATTCCGGAATCTCGCTCGCCCAGTCCTCGGGCAGGTCGCCATGGACCGACGCCTCGAACAGCCGGCCCAGGTCCGGATACTGCCGGCTGTAGTCGGCCAATCTCTGGTTCCAGGCGGCCTCCAGCTCACGGCCGCGCTCCTGCGCCTGCCGCATGTGGTCCAATACCTCGTCGGGAACGTAGAATTGCCGGTCCTCGGGCCAGCCGTAGTAGCGCTTGGTCAGCCGGACCTCCTCCTCGCCCAGGGCCTGCCCGTGCGCCTCTTTCGTATCCTGCATGTGCGGGGCCCCATACGCGATGTGACTGCGCAGGATAATCAGCGAGGGCCGGTCCTGCACCCGTTGGGCCCGGCGCAAGGCGCGGGTGATGACCGCGAGATCGTTCGCCTTCTCGCCCAGGTTCTGCACGTGCCAGTGGTAGCCCTTGAAGCGCAGGGCCACGTCGTCGGAGAAGGTGATCTCGGTAGGGCCCTCGATACTGATGTGGTTGTCATCGTAGATGAAGATCAGCTTGCCCAGCTTCAGGTGGCCCGCCACGGACGCGGCCTCGTGCGAGGCGCCCTCCATCAGATCGCCGTCGCTGCAAATGGCGTACGTGTAATGATCGACGAGGTCGAGCCCCGGGCGGTTGAACCGGGCGGCCAGGTGGGCTTCGGCGATGGCCATGCCCACGGCGTTCATGACTCCCTGGCCGAGCGGCCCGGTCGTGGTATCCAAGCCCGGCGTGCGGCCGTATTCCGGGTGCCCCGGCGTGCAGCTTGCCCACTGGCGAAAATTCTGGAGGTCCTCCAGCGAGAGATCGTAGCCCGTCAGAAAGAGCAGGGCGTATTGCAGCATGGAGGCATGGCCGGCGGATAAGACGAACCGGTCACGGTCGAACCACCGCGGATTCTCCGGATTGTAGCGCAGGAACTTCGTCCAGAGGACATAGGCCAGCGGGGCCAGCGCCATGGGCGTGCCCGGATGGCCCGAGTCAGCCTTCTGGACCGCGTCCATCGCCAGCGTGCGGATCGTGTTGACGCACAGCGCATCCAGGTGAGCTTGATCCTCCCGGCTCGTTCTGGCTTTCGGCTGAAGTGCAGTATTCGTACTCATGATCCCTACCGGGAATTCACGACAACATACTGGGAGGCCGGGCCGCGTTGGACCAGCAGCAGAGCCCTCCCGGCCTGACGCGCCTGGCGGATCAGCCGGCCGAACTGCTCGGTCGAGGTCACGGTTTGTGCGTTCACGCTCACGATCAGGTCGCCCGGCTGCATGCCCGCGGTACTGGCGGGGCTGCCCGGCGTGACCGACGTAACCAGCACGCCTTCCCCCATTTGGTAGCCAAACCGCTGGGCCAGGCTCTGGGTCAGAGCGCGGACCTCGACGCCGAGGGTATGTCGGGTGTCATCGGGCGCCGGCTCCGGTCGGCGCGGCTCCCGGGCCGGTGCGCGGGCGGTGGGACGTTCGCCGAGCGTCACGGACCGCTCGAAGGTCCGACCGGCCCGCCAGATGAGCAGGTCCAGCACGGTCCCGGGCCGCATCGCGGCGACCGCATTGCGGAAGGGAATGTACTCTTGAATCGGCTCGTCATTGACCTCCAGAATCACGTCGTCGCGCCGCAAGCCGGCCTCGGCGGCCGGCGAGCCGGGCTCGACCTGGGCCACGATAACGCCGCCCTGCGGGTCCAGGTTCAGGATCTCGGCCATCTCGGGCGTGAGGTCGGCGCCATACAGGCCCAGATACCCGCGGACCACCCGGCCGGTCCGGCGGAGCTGATCCGCCACCTGGCGCGCCATTCCGATCGGGATCGCGAACCCGATGCCCATGTGGCCGCCCGTCTCGCTGAAGATCGCCGTGTTGATCCCGACGGCCCGCCCGTTGAGATCAATCAGGGGGCCACCTGAGTTGCCGGGGTTGATGGCCGCATCCGTCTGGATGAAGTTCTCGTAGGCGGCAATCCCGACCATACGCTCCGTCGCGCTGCCAATGCCCGCCGTGACGGTCGAGGCCAGACCGAACGGATTGCCGATGGCCAAGACCCAGTCGCCAACCTCCAGGTCGTCGGAGTCGCCGAACTGGACGATGGGGAAATTGCTGCCGGGGATCTTGATGAGAGCGACCTCCGTGTCCGGGTCGGTGCCGATGACCTCGGCATCCGTGAATGTGCGGCCGTCCTGCAGCGTGACCGTCATCCGGTCAACGTTGCCGACGACGTGGTTATTCGTGAGGATGTAGCCGTCGCGGCTGATGATGAAGCCGGAGCCCTGGCCGGTCTGCAGACGCCGCTGCGGCGCACGCTGTTGCGGCAGAGCGTCGCCGTAAAACCGCCGCAGGAAGTCCTCCAGGGGACTGGTCGCTTCTTCGGCTTCACCCATTCCCGGTGTGGCCCGCATGACCACCCGTTCGATCCGAATGGAGACCACGGCCGGCATGGCCGTGCGCGCCGCGGCGGAGAACGTTTCCGACAACTCCCGCGCGACTCGCGACGGTGCGACCGTCCGCTGCGGGAAGACCGGGGATGACAGGCCCGTCACTACGACAATCAGGACAACGATGAACACAAGGCCCCGGAAGGGCTGTGTACTTGCCACACGTCGCTTCATGGTATGCTCTCCTTCTGCGTGGAGGAATGGCATGATGGAACCTTTGGAAGCATGGCAAGAGGAGCGCCACACGCGCCCCGGCATTCCAGCATTCCATCCTCCATCCACGAAGGTACAGGCGGCGCGGCCCGCCCCACATAGGCGATTCCCGCAACCTACGCCCGGTTTTCCCGCAACCCGGCCGTTCGAGCCCCTCGGTCCCGGGTAGCCGCGGTCCAGGGCTCTGAGAGGATGCGTGAGAAGCCTTGGCCTGGGGCTGGCCCAGGGATGGATGGGTGGCAGCGGCAAGCGGAGTCTTCGGAGCTTGCCGATGGTTTAGTCCGTCCGCCATCGGCAAGGCCTGCGCCAAGCCTACGGCCTTGCCGCTGCCACCCGTCGCTCGCAATGACATGGGGCGCCCCAGTATGTCATTGCGAGGAGCTTCAGCGACGAAGCAATCTACCCTATGGTCTCAGGACTTGCGAAATGCGGGACTACCGGCCGAGCAGGACCTGGATGAATTCCCGGTCGGGTTGGCCGTTGCGATCGACGATGCCGAAGCCGCCTTTGTAGTCCCAGTTGGCCCAGGCGATGTTGTGCTTCTCCAGGTTGGCCCGCATGTCGCGATACCACTGCATCCGCGCGGCCCGCGGCGTGGCCGGCAGGGCGCCCCACTCGCCGCAGTAGAGCGGCAGATCGAGCTTCTGCGCCAACGCCAGTGGTTTCGCCAGGAGGCTCTCCAGCTTCTCGCGGTTGTAGACGCCGTTGTTGGCCTTGGCGAGTTGCGCCTGGTCCGGGCTCAGCTTGGAAATCTCGTTCGGATCCACGATCCAGCCGGGGTAGTTGACCGGCCCGGTGTACTTGCCCACGCCGGTCCAGGAGGCTTTGTAGTGCGTGATCAGCATGGGGGTGTAGCAATGGAAGCTCAGGATGATGTCGCGATCGCTCGCCGGGATGCGAAGCTGGTCGAAGGTGCTGGTGGATTGCCACCGATTGGAGCCGATGACGATCTTGCGGTGCGGCTCATCCCGCCGGATCTGGCGGACCAGCGTCTCGACGAGCTTGTTCCAGTCCTCCGGGTCGTCGGCCACCGGCTCGTTCATCAGCTCATACGCCACCAGCGCGACCGGGTACTTCTTCAACTCGCCCGACAGATCCCGCCACAGGGCAAAGAACTTCTCCTGCGCCTTCGGATCGGTCCAGAGTGGCTTCTCCTTGGCGTTGAAGTGGTGCGAGCGGAGAATATGCAGATCGACGATCACGCGCAGGTTGTTCTTCCGCGACCACTCAATCGCGTTATGGAGCAGCTTGAACGCTTCCGCCTCCTTGTTGTCGGCCTCATCCCAAAGCTGCTCTTCATCGACCGGCAGCCGGATATGATCGAACCCGAGCGCGGCAATGAACTCAACATCCTTCTCCGTGAAAGACTGCGCGCGGGCCTCCCCGCGCCGGTTGCTCTGCGAGAGCCAATGACTGATATTGGTCCCCCGGCGAATCGCAAACATCACGTCCTTCTCCGCTGCACTTGCGGAGAAACAGAGTAGAGACAATATCACAGTAGCGGCCAACTTCTGTCGGAACATATCCAGCTCCAACTTCAGGTCACTTGATCGGCGAAACGCTACCGATGTCGATCAGACAAAGAGTCCTTGTGCGCATCCAAAGCTCCGCTGCAAGAGAGCCCCTAGCGATACGGCTTCCGCCCAACCTCTGCTTGTTTCCAGGCGTCGGTAACTCTGTGGAGGGCGCAACGGGGTCCTCACCGCCTGTGAAGCCTCTGTGAGCGAGAGCGTCTTTGCATAGGGGACCACATCAACAAGGATTATGGCGTACAACTGCTTCGCTCCATGTGCGTAATGTTCGAATTGCTCTCGTGTGCAGCCAATCTGCTTGCCAAACCGTCCCCAGATGCGGTCTGGATCATCAACAACAACCTCTTGCATGAGAGCATCCCCCACGATGGAACATTGTGGATGGGACGCGTAGATGCTTACTCTGGATCCTGTCCACTCTGTCGAGAATCGGCGTCTGATCTCAACGTTCTTGTTTCCTGAGAGCACCGATGCCGCATGTTCGGGCTTGATGCTCATCAACATTCCGGCGTTGAACGGACAGCCGTTTACTGAGAATGCTCGAACGATTTTCGGGAGCTTCCTGAGGATGGACTGCCAGACTCTGTGAAAAGGGGCAGAACATCTCAATTCACCCTCAAACAGCCTGTATTGGTGGCCGGCCTGGACGACCCTGTCGAATCCGAACGATTGGAAGAACGCCTTCTCCTTCTCCCACACACTCTCCGGGAGGGTGAAATGGATTTCCCGGGCCGCTTCCCTTGCCTCAAGGCCCATCAGACAGAAGAAAGCCTCCCCGAAATGCTGGTCCTGCAAGTCTTCTCTGATCTTGAGGTGACAGAATTTCGACGATTCTCCACATTTGACCACGGCGGGTCGTACCTCATGATATTGGTAAGACTTTCTTGCGAAAACGACAATCCAAGGCCGATTCTTGTACGGCATTGCGTTCCTCAGCCCAGATGTCACGCTGGAGGTCGCTGACATGGACCGGGTGACAA
>VGYL01000203.1 GCA_016872975.1 Planctomycetota bacterium | reverse complement strand
CTCGCTTGCGGCGGAGGGTGAGTCCTTACCGCGAGGGAGTTGAACCCTCTGGGCATCACAAAAGGTTTCGGCTCACGAACTATCCATGAACATCCTCCTTTACCAAGTTTCCTGTCGCACATTGGCTTTGTTTTCCACCGGGGCATAGCCGCTCTCTTTTCTCATAACTCTTTTCCTGAGCGTCAGTTAAACTTCATTTCGTCCGTCCAGAAATTGGGTTTGTTTGGCGCGAAACGCCTGCGGCGGGAACCCTGGAATGATAGCATACCGCAGCCGTGGGGTTTCCCGCATACCCCATCCCTCCCACGTTTGGCTTTGTTTCGCGCGCTCGTAGTGACGCCGTCAGGCGTTCTCGTAGCATGGGCGTCCCGCCCATGAGTATCCACGGGCATCTTTCCCGTGTCGGCCGGACCGGAATGGTCCTGGACCCATGCCATCGTCGGCCGGCCGCCCGCCGGAAAGTAGCATGGGCGTCCCGCCCATGAGCATCCACGGGCGCGAGCGCCCGTGCCACGGGACGCCCTGTCCTTCCCGAAAGTCGAGTAGGCGAGGAGGTTACCCCCCTCGCCCCTCGCAGACCCGGACGTGCAGATTTCCCGCATCCGGTTCCTCCTGTGGCAGGTTCGCACCGGAAAGCACCGATGAACGGTGGCCTCCCCGGCCCCTCTGGACCACAACAGCATAGAGGCTGGCGGTTCAGCGTCGCTATCCGTCCCTGTTGCGTGGACACGAACTCCGGTTGCTGAGTACCGGGCGTGTTTCTCTTCGACGGTTCTGCCAACAAGTTGTCTCCTTCCCTCCCCTGGGTCCTCCTGGGGGGAGTGTCCCAAGTTCGACGGTACTATGAGACGCTACGACTTCCCCGTACCCTTACCCAGCGACTTATGGATTCGCCGCTCGGCTCCAGCCCCAGCCCTCGTCTTCGCTCAGGCAGGTACGAGAGCACTTCCTGCCGCCTGGCTCCTGGATTGTGGTCCGGCGCCGTGAGACCATCAGTCTCGGCTGGGAATACGGGGATCTCACAGGTTCCTGGGATGCCCATCCTGTGCCTATGCCCTGCTCTTTGACCCCGGCCGTCCCTTGGCACCCCACCTTGCTTGGTGCTTCGGTGTTGCCCCCGCTGCCAATACGACGAAGGCTCCGACGAGTTAACAATTTCGGGGCTCGATCACACGGCGTCAGCACCCGCTGTCTACGCTTCGCAGCCGGCATTGCTGTCCGACCACGCAAGACTCGCTTGCGGCGGATGGTGAGTCCTTACCGCGAGGGAGTTGAACCCTCTGGGCATCACAAAAGGTTTCGGCTCACGAACTATCCATGAACGTCCTCCTTTCCAAGCTTATCCTGTCGCACATTGGGTTTGTTTGGCGCGATTGACCTTGGGACATAGGCATTTCGTGGGTAGTCGGTGCAGGGCAACGTCGCCCCTGGGAGCTTCCGGTCTCCCACTGGCAACGACGCCCGAAATCGGTTCTGTCCAACTTCGCTGAGGCAGATTCGGATCATGAGCGTGACTCGTTTTGAGATGACTGTCCCGGGCGGCAGTCACCGCCGCCGGGGCAGGCACGGAAACCCGCCCCTACCAAGACGCGTCGGGACGCCTGTATGTTGCACAGGAATCGAAAAGGAAGCAGAAATTCTTTTTCCGCACGGAGCCGCCCGATCCGGCGGGTTGGGGGGACGGAGGACCGAGGACGGAAGACAGAGGGCAGACGGCGGGAGACAGAGGGCACGCGACGTCAAGACCGGCCGCGAACTGAGAACCGGTAACTGAGAACTCCATACCGCCTGCTGACTGCCGGCTACTGTTCTTTTGCCTTTTGCCTTGCTCCGGCAGAGCACAAGGGGTAGGATGCGAACGACGATTGGAGCCATAACGGGGTTAAGAGGCCGCGGAAAGTAGGGTGCGTCCCTCGTTTCCCCCTCGGAGTCTGGACTTGCCGCATAGCTGCATGCGGCTATCGTGCGACCTTTATGCTGGAGCGCAGGCTTGACGATGGGTCGGAAAATGTGCCTGAAAGGTCTTCGTGCATGACGGAGCGTGTTGAATGAGTGACCGTGGACAGTGGTTGATGAACCTCAGCGGCGCTGCTGTGGACGGCCTCGTCCTGGTGAAGGGTTATTTGAAGAGCGGACGGCCTCCCGAAGAAGTAGCGATGATGGAGAAGGCCGAGGAGTATGGTGCCACTGCCGTGTTTTTCGAGGCAGAACGTGACGGCAGGCCACCGGTGGCCCAAGCGTTCATTTATGTCTCTGATGGTCCCGTCCGGGACAAGGGTTTTGCTGAACTGCATCGGCGTCTCTGGAGTTGGGGCGGGGTACCGCTTGCGTATCGCGTCGCCTCTGGGTTGGTTCAGCTATTCAGATGCGCGCATAAGCCTGAGTTTGAGTCACGCGGTGAGATTGTGTTCAAGCCGTTCAAGACGCTTAGGCTCGCCACCAAAATCGCAAACGATCCATGGTGGGATGCTGAACGCCTCCGCAACGGGACTCTCTGGGACGACCCGAAGGTCTGCAAGTCTCTCCTCTCGGGTATGCATGCTGCCCAGAAAACTCTAATCAACGAGGTCAAGCTTCTCCATGAAGACCTGAATAGCAAGGCCATTTTACCCAGGGCACTTCGGCGCAAGCTGCTTATCCTCTCGCTGCTGATTGCCTATCTGGAGGCACGCAGGGTCTCGGGCCAGATTATTTTGCACGTTTCCGAGCCGGGGCAACGAAGTTCTTCGAGGTACTGGCAGACGGCCCGGCGTTGGTTCGCTTGTTGGATCACCTTGAGGCGAGGTTCAATGGTCACGTTTTCACACTCAGCGACGAAGATCGCGCAACTCTGCGTGCTAGCCGCCAGCTTGCGCGATTCGCCCAACTGATCGAAGGGAAGCAGGAAGCAGGTGGCCAGCTTACGCTTTGGCAGCGGTACTCTTTTGCGGACCTGCCTGCTGAGCTCATCAGTCACATCTACCAACTCTTCGTCAAAGACGCGGCCGTGGCGGTCTACACGCCACACTTCCTTGTGCGCCTCATGCTGGGTGAGGTACTTAGCTGGGAACATCTGGACCAATTGAACCGATTGGAGGACGAGGATGAGGTAGAGGTAATCCTAGATCCATGTTGCGGGTCTGGGATCTTCCTTGTGGAGGCATACAAGCGCCTCGTACTCCATTGGCGCAGCCGCCACGGCTGGACACGCCCTAGTATCGCTGATCTCCGGGGACTCCTAAACCGTGTCCGCGGGATCGACCTGGAAGAAGGTGCCGTTGAACTGGCCGCATTCAGTCTGTGCCTCGCCCTTTGTGACGCGCTGAAGCCAGAGGAGATACGCGCGAGCGACAACCTGTTTCCCGAACTGAAAGAAAAAACCATTCACACAGGCTGTTTCTTCGAAGCCCGTGAAAAACAGGCGATCAAGGAGAGAGTTGGCGTAGTCGTGGGGAACCCGCCGTTCTCCTCATCTCTCGGCACGCCTGCAGCCGAACGAGCCTATGACCGATACCAGAAGAAACATGGAGCGCTTCCCGACAAGCAACTCGCCTACCTCTTCCTTCATGAGTCCATGGAGGTGTTAGCCAAGGGCGGCGTGCTTGCGATGCTCCAGCAGTACAACTTCCTTTACAATCAGCAGTCTCTCAACTTCCGCCGGAAGTTCATTGAACGATGGAACGTCCGTGAGATTCTGGACTTCATTTCCGTGCGTGGTCTGTTCCAGAAAAGCGGCAAAGACACAAAAGTCGTGCTTGTTGTAGCGGCGGCCACCCAACCACCTCCGGAAAGGCAGATTCTCCACGCGACGTTCCGTCGTAGCGGTCGTGTTGATGCGGAACAGGGCTTCGATATTGACTACTACGATCTGCACTGGTTGCCACGAGATCTGGCGATCGGCAAGGACGCCGTGTGGCGGAGCGATCTTCTCGGCGGTGGGCGCGTGCTGGATTTCGTGGATCGCTTGAAGAAGTTCCGCACACTGGAACAGTACGCGGAGGGGCAAGGATGGGACTACGGCGAAGGGTTCATTGAGGGGGCGAGAGGAGTCTCACGTCCGGCCGCTCACATCATCGGCAAGCCATTATTGCCGTCGGAAGCCATTGGCGAAGCTGGAATTGATGCGTCAGCGATCACTGTTGCGCCAGACAAGCCGATTGAAGGACCTCGCTCTGAGAAGCGATTCACCCCACCGATGCTGCTGGTGAGGGAACACTGCGACCTTCCCCATGATGTGTGGACTGAGAACTACTTGACGTACAAAAACAAGGTTGTGGGCATTTGCGGATCATCAGATGACGATGCGGCAGCGATCCTCGATATTGGAAAATGGTTGCGCAGAGAACGGCGTGCTCTGAAAGCGTTCGTTGCGGCGGTCAGCGTAAGGCTGTTCACACAGAAGGCGACAACCCTTTCGGGCGTCGATGTGCTGTCGCTGCCGTATCCTGAACGGGTATCTCTGGACCTCGGCCCGCACGAGGAAATCCTTGTGGATGATATCGTAGATTACTACCGCGACCTGATTCGCCTTGGCGAAGGTTCCGCCGCCATGAAGCAATGTGGCATCCGTGCTCTCCCCGCTTACGTTGATACCTATCTGCAGCAAGTCAACGCTGTTTATAAGAAGAACAAACTCCGCGCGCTGGAACCGCGGACATGGCCCGGCGTAGTCTGTCAGCCATTCATCTTCGGACGAGGTAAGGTGGACTGGAGTGGAGCAGAGGAGCTGAGGGCCAAGCTCGATGCTCTGCTGCGCGAGCAGCGAGGCAGCGGACTGACTGTTACCCGCATTGCGCGGATATACGATGGTCCCTGCATCTACCTCCTCAAACCCGATCGCTTGCGTTATTGGCTGCGTTCCATCGCCCTTCGTGATGCAGATGAGACTCTGGCTGACCTATGGGATCAAGGCTTTTAATAGAGTGACGACGAGATGTTGGCTGATCTTCCCATTGTCATTGAAGCGGGCAGACTCGAGCCGGAAATTCAACTTCCGGGAACCGCGCGGTACGCGCTACTTGATTTCATTGCGGAAGAGTTGCCCCGTTGGCGCGACCACCCTGAGAGAGAACCACAGACCTCAGAAGTACGACTCACTGACCAACTCTGGAGCTACCTGAACAGCGCGGCGAGGATCTCAGTTGGGTGGAGCCGAATCCAGTTTCGCACCGAAGTCCCAGACGAAGTCGAAGGCAGGAGAGCCGTTGATCTTGCCGTCAGACCCTGTGGTGCTATTCTGGTCATTGAGGGCCGCAGGCACACGGAGTTCCACTCGCTCCTGCCGATTGAGTGCAAGCGTTTGCCAACGCCTCAAGGAAGAGACCGAGATGAGCGCGAGTATGTCGTCACGAAACATGGGAGCACCGGAGGCGTTCATCGCTTCAAGTTCGGGCATCACGGAGGCGCCCACCGGCTCGGTGCCATGATCGCGTATGTCCAAGAGATGACTTTCTCCCACTGGTTGGGACATGTGAATGGTTGGATCCAGGACCTTTCGGCCCAAGCGGATTCCGGGTGGAGCAGTTCTGACCGCCTTTCACTCCTCAAAGAGGATTCTATCGCAAGACTGTGCACGCTGTACTCCCACCATCTACGTAAGGGCGATCTCAAAGAATGTGAACTGCGGCATCTCTGGATCAGAATGAACTGAGAGCGGGTTCTCATCTCGAATCAGGAATTATTCGGGAGGAATTAGAGAAGGGAAATCTGCGGGCGAACGCTGGGTCGCCCCTCCGGCCTCCGACCCGTCGTCTGTCCTCCGTCCTCGGCCTTCGGATTTCTTCTTGCCTTTGCGGACAGAATGGGCGGCCTTTGAGCGGATGGCCGAGCTGTATGTTCCCTGTGTGCTGGTGCGCTGGGCTATCTGGCCGGGAACGCCCATCTCCCGATTGGCTTCGGAGGAGGACTTGTCTTGTGCCAATCAGGAGATTGGCGTTCCCAGACGCTTCGCTGGGTCCGGCACTGCGTCAAGCTTTCTATGAAGTTCCGCTTCACGGCGATCGGCAGGGACGCCGGCAGCTCCGGTGGTAATGGCCATGGACGCTCGCGCCTCATTGTTGTACACATGTCGGCATGGTAGAACCGGCGGGTGGGATCGCCAAGGCCTCCGGCCTTGACGATGGCTTTCGCGCGTGCGGTCGAGGCATCGTCGAGCGCCTCCGCCATCGTCAAAGGCGGGGCCTTTGGCGATGCCACCCTCTACCACAAGGGAAAGATGTGTACAACAGTGAGACGCTCGCGCCCATGCTACTCACGGGCGCTCGCGCCCGTGCTACGGCCGGATGAGGCGCAGGTCGCCGGTGGCGGCGGCTTCGAGGATGGGGCCCATGGTGGCGTCGATCCGCTCGGCGGTCAGCGGGACGGGCATGTTTTCGAGCTTCATCTTGAGCTGGGGGTTCTTGGCCGCGGTCAGGGCCCGGTCGAGGTGAGCCCGCGTGAAGCCCGGCACCTCCCCGAGCGTGGTGGGGAACTCGATCGCCTCGGCGAAGGCGAACATCCCGTTCGCCACGGCCAGGCCCAGATCGCGCCCGCGCAGATGCGACAGATCCTGCGTGATGTAGCCGGCGCTGCGGAACACCGTGCCCACGGTGCGCAACGGCTCTTCGATGGCGGGAGCGAAGAATACGGTGTAGTAGGGGTTCAGCAGGGCGCAGGCCCGGCCGTGACTGAGGATGTCCACCAGGGAGAAGCTGGTGAGATGTCCGCCGTTGGTGCCGCCCAGCATGATCGCATAGCCGCCCAGGTCGGTGGCCAGGCAAAGGGCCTCCCGCGCCTCTGTCGATTTCGGATTTGGGATTTGGGATTTCGGATTCGTCCCGATTGCTTCTGCGAATCCGCAATCTCCCAGCACCCGGGGCAAGTGGTTGACGATCAGCGCGATGCCAATCTCTGCGATTTGACGCAGGCGGTCGTAGTACGGTTTGCCGACGGCCCCGTAGAAGACCTCCAGGATGTGGGCCAGGCCGTCCATGGCCCCATCGGCGGTCAGGGCCGCCGGGGCGTCGTGCGTCACCGTGTAATCGAACACCGGGTGCGAAGGCACGATGGCCTCATCCACGATCAGCTTCTTCTGCCCGGTCTTGAGGTCGGTGATGTTGGAGTACTTGGTCAGATGGGCCGCCGAGCTGGCGGCGGTCTGAATGGCGACGTGGGCATGTAGGGTGGGGCTTGCCCCACCGGTTCTCTTGTTCGAATCTTGGTGGGGCAAGCCCCACCCTACGAGTTTCTTGGTGACCAGACCCATGCCGAAATACTCGTCGATGTCGCCGCCGAGCGTGCGCAGGACCTCCGCCGCTTTGGTCGCGTCGATCGTGCTGCCGCCGCCGAAGCTGACGATCACATCCGGATCGGCCTGTTCGATCTCGCTGGTGATTCGCAGCACGTCCTCTCGGGGCGCATTCGGTGCGGCTCCCTGCATGTCCGCCACCAGGGGGACACCCGCGCGTGTGATCGAGTTTCGGATCGTTGTGAGATGGGCTTCAACCCCGGGGAATCCCGCATAAATCAGCGCGGCCCGCGTGCCCGCGGAAGCGACGATGCCGCCCACCTCCGCCAACACCTGGTCGCCGAACCGGTACGCGTCGCCCTTGAACTCTTTCAGTAGACTACGAGCTGTCGCAAAATGGTCCACGGCCGTCTCCGATTTATCGTTTACAATTTATGATTTACGATTTTGCGTATTATGGTTCGAGGCTCTCAGCCGCAGAGCCCAGCCAGTAATCATAAATCGTAACTCATAAATCATCGATCCTCCAAGTGCCTTGCGGATACGGTCGCCCGTTGTCCGGCGCCAGGGACCGGGTCCTTGTCGAGGTACTGCTCCCAATCCGCCATGGCGTCGAGCATGGTCTTGCCGCGTTTGCAGTCCTGGATCGTCATTTTGCCCGATTGTACCAGGTCGTAGTACGGCCGGATATCGGTCTGGCGGTAGAGAGCGGCAAAATTCTGATAGAACTCCTCGCGCGGCAGGCGGGTCGGCAGGACCGCGTGCAGGGTGTCGAAGCAGGAGTAGTCGTGCGTGAGCAGCTCCTCGTAGCGGTCCCGGTAGAGCCGGGTTCCCGGCAGGGGGGTGAGGACGGTGAACTGGGTGTGCGTGATCTGCTTCTCGCTGACGTAGTCGCGCAGTTGCCTGAAATCGTCCTCGGTCCAGTCGGGATCGACAATGAACGCGCCCCAAATGATCACGCCGTTGTCCTGGAGAATCCGGATGGCCTGGTTGTTGGTGGCGATCTTACAGGATTTCTTGACGCCCTGGCGGATCGTGTCGGTACCGCCCTCCCGTCCCAGGAGCACGGCATACAGCCCGACCTGGACCCATTCCTCCACGAGCTCGGGGTGTCTGACGATGGAATCCGTGCGGCACTCCATGGAGAACCGCTTGCGGATGCCCTCGGCCTTGATGCGGTCGGCGATGACGTTCTCCCGGCCATGGTTCACCAGGAAGTTGTCATCGACAAACGTGATGTGATCGGTGGCGACGGCGGCCACTTCCGCCACGACCCGCTGCGGCGGCATCTGGTTGGTCGCGCCGCGGTAGAACTCGTGCACGCTGCAGAAGTTGCATCGGAAGGGGCAGCCCCGGGAGGTTGCGACGGAAGTACCGGGTTGGTCGAACAGAAAGAAGTACTCGCTGCGATAGGCGTCCGTCAGATCGCGGCGGGGCAGGGGCAGGTCGCCCAAATTGACCCGGCTTTCGCACCGGCGGTTCCGGAGGAACGTGCCGTCGCGGTCCTGCCACACGAGGTTGGGTACGCCGGCCGGGCGGCGGCCCTGTGCCAGGGCCCGTACGAGATCCGGGAACATGATCTCGCCCTCGCCGACCGCCACCGCGTCCACCTGGGGCAGGAAGAAGTCCTGCGGCAGCAGGGTGGCGTGGTGGCCGCCCACGAGGGTGAAGATCTCCGGCGCGAACGATTTGACCCGCCGCAAGATGCTCTGCGCGGTGTAGACTTCCGGGGTCAGGGTGGTCACCGCCACCAGATCCGGTCCGAAGCTCTCCAACGCCGCCTCCAGATCGCGGTCGATCCGCATGTCGAGGATACGAACGTCATGTTCCGGGACCGTCGCGGCGAGCATTTCCAGATGCAGCGGTTCCGGCGAGGCCGCCAGAAGAAAGCCGAAGCCCGCCGCCAAATCCGGTTGAACCAACAGAATTCGCACAAGCACTCCTCCTGAGCAAAACATCCGGCGTCAGCGTCCCCGTCCCTGGCCCCTTGCCCTATGAGTCGTGACGGGCCAAACCGGCAATCGCGCCGCACCGGTTGTTTCGGCGATTTGCCTCGCGCCGGGCAACGTGTGGTTGTCGGGTGGGGCTTGCCCCACTAGTACTTCATGACAATTGACTTTCCAGGTGGGTGGCAGCGGCAAGCGCAGCTTGCCGATGGTTTGCCTATCCGCCATCGGCAAGCTCCGAAGACTCCGCTTGCCGCTGCCACCCGTCGCCCCTACCCGG
>VGYL01000202.1 GCA_016872975.1 Planctomycetota bacterium | reverse complement strand
CGCTGCTCGCAATGACATGATTGCCGCGCTCGGCCAGCCTCGCTCGCAATGACATAGGGCGCCCAAGTATGTCATTGCGAGGAGCTTCAGCGACGAAGCAATCTCCTCCCGCCAACCGCAGAACGTCCGAACCGCGGTACCAGAACGCATAGGGATTTGCTCTTGTAGACAACGCCCTGGGAACGCCAATCTCCTGATTGGCACAAGCCGATCGGGAGATCGGCGTTCCCGGGGCGGGGCGTCAGACCGTGGCCCGGCGCGTAGCGCTGCGGCCGACTGGTGGGTGAGCGGCGTTTGCAGGAGTTCTCTATAGCGTGTAGGGTGTGCTGTGCACACCAATCTACAGCATGATGCTGGTGTGCACAGCACACCCTACAGCCCTCGAAGCGCGGGCAGGATGCCCGCGACACACAAGGGCTCCGACGCCCTCGCCACAGGAAGAGGAGCCATCGCCAAGCTTCGCTTGACGCTGCCACTCGAAAAAAAAACAACGACCCGCTCACAAGCTAAGACCGGCCCTGCCGGGATCGGGTGGCAGTCTCGAGTCTTCAGACTGGGGATGGCCAGGCCCGTTTGTAGTGTGCTCGTAAGAGCATAAAGATAGCGTCTGACGACGCCACTACGAACCAAGGCCTTCCGGCCCCTGCCACCGAACTACCCTTTTGGCCTTTGAGCGGACCGTTGAAAACAGGCGGGTGCGCTTCTTGCAGGCGTGGCGAGGAGTTGGCGATCGTGTTATGATGCCCACCGATGCTGGATCATGAACCACGCCGACGCCTCTTGGAGATGGTCGTTCATGGCGTCTCCTGGGGCGACTCTCCAAGACTGGGGAGATTCTCCAGCTTGATGAGCAACCGCTTTTCTGTGTCGAGAACGTACAACGCCCCGGCTTGCCAGCAGGCGATGTCGCCGACGCCTTCGCTGATGATTCCCACCTTGCCGACCTGCCACGTGTACAACGTCCGGCCGGCGAGGAAGTAGAGGGTCTCGTTCTCCGCGGCCGCGAGGGCAGCAATGGCCGGCCCCGGCAGGTGGCAGATCAGGTTCATTTCCCCGTCCGGCACCAGCCGGTAGATCTCGTTGCCTGCGGCGAAGTAGAGCGTGTCGCCAACCACGGACGCGGCGCTGATGGGGTACGGCAGGGCACATAGTTTGGCGTGGCCGCGCTGCGGGTCCACCATGTACAGGGCGGTAGCCTTGTCGTTGTCTCCGCCGTAGACGTAGATTCGCTCCCGCCCGACTGCCAGGCGCATGGCGTTCTCCGGCAGGTCGATCTGCGGATGGAACCGTCCGCCCGCACCGTATCCGAGTCGGCGGCCGCTGATCATCAGCAGGGCGCCGTCGGGTGTGAAGACACAGTCGCTGACGGGGGTCGGGGTATCGAAGAGCAATTGCCCGCGGCCGAGCAGCAAGACGTTGTTGGGCCCCGCTACCACGATCCGGCCGCGGTTGCTGACCGTCAGCACAGGACGGAGAGCCTCCAGGTTCGAGGCCTTCGCCCGCTCCGGCGTCAGGAGCACAGTCAGGCGGACGGACGGCGCTTCCGCCACGACGGGCCAGGCCATCGATAGAAGGCAAGCCAGGGTGCTCAGGATTCGCTGCATCACCGGGAACCTCTCGGTTGGGCCACCCATTGGAACCACTTGCGGCCGTTGATCTCCATCTCCTGCTTTTCCTCCTCCGAAGGAGGCATCGGGACATCGGAGAAACTGTCGATGTAGATCTTCATGGCGCGGGATTCGGAGCCCTTGATCTGGTGGATCGTCTCAGCTTCGGGATATCCGCGCCCGATCAGGTCGACGGCGTTCTGCATGGAGCGTCGCGCCTCGTCGCTGAGCCCTTTGGCAATCTTGATGACGCCCAGTTGCGCGCCTCCGCCCAAGGCGGTGATCACCGTTTCTCCCAGCTTCCGCGGGGCATTCTTGATGCCCTCGCCGATGAGCCCGATGATCTGGTAGACCGTGGGCGGCAGTTCCATCGCCGGCGAGGAGTCCCCTTCGATGGCTGTCGTCGCGCGGACGGGAAACGACGGGGGCACCGGGACCCGAACCTGTCCGAGCGTCGGTCCCGCGGTGGCGCCCGCGCCGGGGTCGTCGGACCCGGGCGCGGTCGCTTCTGCCGGCTTGCCGAGCAATCCGGGCGCGTCCGCCTGCAGGTCCGCAAAGGCCGCGTCCGTTTGCGCCAGTCGTTTTCTTCGGGCCCCCTCTCGTGTTTCGCGCGCCGCCTCGGCGATCTTCCGTTCGCGCGCCGCCTTCTGCAGAAACACCCTGGTCTGGGCTTCGCTGTCGAGCCAGAACTGCGCGTCCTTCAGGTTCTGCTGGATCACCGGGTCGCCCGGCGTGGTCTGGAGGGCTTCCCGGAAGTACCGGGCCGCCGCCGCCCAGTCGCGGTCCTGGTACACGTCCAGGCCTTTCCGATGGAGCGCGTGGGCCTTCTCCTTGGCCTCGGCGTTCTTCAGGTTCTGCTGGATCACCGGATCGTCGGGGGCCACCTTCAGAGCCTCCCGGTAGAGTTGGATGGCCTGCGACCAGTTTCCTTTGCTGTACTGCTCGTTGCCCTCGAGATTGAGATCGTGGGCCTTCTGGGCCCGGCGTTGGGCGGCCTGCTGTCGCATATTCCTGATCACGTTATAGAAGGGGATGCCGTAGCCGTTTTCGCCCCAGACCGGTTGTGGAATCCCTTCCTCCCCACCGGAGGACGCGCCGGGCTCGTCATACCCTCCCGGGGCCAGCCACATATTCCATCCCAGACTCGGGTCTCCGGATCGGGCCACCGCATCCTCCATGGCGGCCAGACCTTCCTGCCTCGTCGCGAAGTGTCCCACCCGCTTGGGGATCGGATGACCGGCCCGGGCCATCGCCTCAACCAGCCCGTCACTGTACTCAATTTCCCAGGCGGACCACGCGCATGAGGCCGCCAGCAGCACGATTATCGGCAGAACCTTGACAACCCTCATAGGCCCACACCTCGAAAATGTCTTTTCCATTCTCTGGTATCCCCGTATTATATCGTATGGATGGTCAAAGGAGTACAGCGAGATTATTCGAAACAAGGGAGCAACATCATGGGTTGGGCCAACGGAGTTGATACGATGGGCACCAGAGGGACATGGGCAGGAGCGTTGGTGGTCGTACTGGCAGGGATCGGGGTCGGATCGGCGCAGGCGGGAGCGATTCACGACGCCGTGAAGAAAGGGGACGTGGAGAAGGTCAAGGCGCTCCTGCAAGGGAATGCTGCGCTGGTCCAGGAAAGAGACAAATTTGGAGGCACGCCGTTGCACCTGGCGGCCGACTACGACCAGGAGGAAATCGCCAAGCTGCTGCTGGCCAGGAAGGCGGACGTCAAAGCCAAGGACGAGAACGGCAACACGCCGCTGCATACGGCGGCGCGTACCGGCGGCGGCAAGGTGGCGAAATGGCTGCTGTCGAACAGGGCCGATGTCAACGCCAGGAACAACTACGGGGATACGCCGTTGCATGAGGCGGCAGAAGACGGCAGCGCGGACGTGATGAAGCAGCTTCTGGCCAGGAAGGCGGACGTCCAGGCCCGGAATTCCCGGGGGCAGACGCCTCTGCATCTGGCGGCGCGCACGGGAGCCGTGGAAGCCGTCCAGTTGCTTCTTTCCCGCAAGGCGGACGTCAACGCCCGCGACGAGTACGATTTCACCCCACTGCACGAGGCGGTCGGGTCCTTCACGGCGAAACCGACGCAAAGGCAGGAGGTGGCGCGACTGCTCCTTTCCCGAAAGGCGGACATCAACGCCCGGCGGACCTCCGGCGACACGCCCCTGCACATGGCCGCGGAGCGCGCCGACCGGGACACGATCGAGCTGCTGCTTGCCCACCAGGCACAGATCGGCGCGGTGAACGACAACGGCGAAATCCCGTTACACAAGGCGAGCGGCAGCCGGGAGAACATTGAGGTGCTTCTGGCCCATGGGGCCGAGGTGAATGCCAGGGACAAGCTCGGCGAGACGCCTCTGCACGAGGCGGCACAGCGTCTGGCGAGCAGCGCCGGAGCCGTCGAGGCGTTGTTGGCCCGCGGGGCGGACCTTCGTGCCCGAGACAACAACGGTTGGACGCCCCTGCACGGGGCCGCGTCCGCCGGAGGAAAAGGAGTCCTCGCCGCGTTGCTCGCCCGCCGGGCGGACGTGCATGCGAAGGACAACCACGGTTTGCGGCCCCTGCACCTGGTGGCTCGACTCCTGCCCCAGGACATCGGGGACGCGGTCCGCCTGTTGCTGGCCGCCGGGGCGGACGTGAACGCCGTGGATGACCTGGGCAATACGCCTTTGCGCGAGGCGGCGCGCCGGGACAAGAAGGAGATGATCGAACTGCTGCTCGCCGCCGGGGCGGACGTCAATGCCAGGGACAATCGCGGCGAGACGCCACTGCATGAGGCGGCGTCGGCGGGGAAGAAGGAGGCCGTGGCAACGCTGCTGGCCGTCGGGGCGGATGTCACCGCCAGGACGGAGTTCGATAAGAAGACCCCACTGGACATGGCGCTGTCTTGGAAACACGAAGCCGTGGGCGAGATGATCCGGGCGGCCTATGCGCAATACATCCACGAGGCCGCCAAGGCCGGCGACGTGCCCAAGCTGAAGATGCTGCTGGCCGAGAATCCGGGCCTGGTGCAGGTTACGGACGAGCAGGGCCGGACCCCTCTGCACTACGCCGTGCTCAGTGACAAGCGGGAAGCGGTGCAGGAGTTGCTGCAACGCGACGCGGATGTCAACGCCAAGGACAACAGCGGGTGGACGCCGCTGCACTGTGCGGCCGGTCTGGGGTTTGGCGAAGCGGTCAAGGCCCTGCTGGCCCATAAGGCGAACGTCAACGCCGCCGACAAGGACGGTGGGACGCCCCTGCACTTCGCCGCCGGGCGCGGCTATATGGGCATCGTTGAGCTGTTGCTGGCCGCCCGGGCCGACGTCAACGCCAAGAGCCATTACGGCTATACGCCCCTGCGATCCGCGGCCTCCAAAGGGCATAAGGACGTGGTGGAATTGCTCCGCCAGCGCGGCGGGGAGGAATGAGCGGGATGGCGGTCGATGACGGATAACAGGCAACAGCACGAGGTCAGGCTCTCGTTCGATCGCGGGACGCTTCTACTGACGGGGCCACCATCGCAGGAATCGTCCGGGGCATGGGCGGCCCGCGCCGGTGTTCCCGATCACGCGCAAGAGGATCGTGACATGGGGTCCCCAACGCATAATCCCACGTTGGTGGGCCCCTTCCAGCCCAGAGATTCGGGATCGCGGGCGGGAGGCCCGTGCCACTGGCGATGGGATGCCCGCGTGGGGGCGTGGCGGTGCGAGGCGATTCACTACGCGGCGGTGCGCACGACGCTGAGCCGGCGGTTCGGGGCGCGGTTTCAGGACCAGGTGTGCAAACCGGTTCCGGTGTCATGGCCGAAGAAGGAGTTGCCGGAGCTGCGGGCGGAGCAGAAAGAGGCGCTGGAGGCCTGGGTCAAGGGCGGGCGGCGCGGGCAGATCGTCATGCCGACCGGGACCGGCAAGACGGAAGTGGCCTTTGCCGCGATGGCGCAGGCGCAAATCGCGACGCTGGTCGTGGCGCCGGTGCGCGATCTGATGTACCAGTGGCACCGGCGGATCCTGGCGGCGTTCGGGTACGACGCGGGGATCGTGGGCGACAACACCTTCGACATCCGGCCGGTCACGGTGACGACCTACGACAGCGCGTACATCCACATGGACAAGATGGGGGCGGGGTTCGGGCTGCTGATCTTCGATGAAGAGCATCATCTGCCGGGCCCATGCCGGCGCGAGGCCGCGATCCTGAGCGCCGCGCCGCTGCGGCTGGGCCTGACCGCCACGCCCCAGCGGTCCGACGGCCTTGAAGCGGACCTGGACTGGCTCATCGGGCCGGTGGCCTATCAGTTGCCCTTCAAGACCGTCCGCGGCTCGACCCTGGCGGATTTCGACGTGGTCCGCGTGCCGGTCGCGCTCAACGAGGCCGAGCAGGCGACGTACGATCAGTGCAGCCGGGTCGTGCGGCACTTCCTCGCCGCCCGCCGCCAGGAGACGCCGGGGTATACCTGGCAGGACCTGTGCAAGGAGCTGGGCAAGGACCCGCAGGCCCGCCACGCCCAGAAGGCGTACTATCTCAAGCAGTCCATCGAAGACCGCGCCGCCGAGAAGCTCCGCGTGCTGGAGGACATCTTCCGGCTCCACCGGGGCCAGCAGATCCTCGTCTTCGCGGGCTCGAATGCAATGGCGATCGAGGTCTCGAAGCGGTTCCTCGTGCCGACGATCCTCTCGCACACGCGCAAGCGCGAGCGGCTCGCGGTGCTGGAGAGCTTCGCCAAAGGCGAGTTCACGGTCCTCGTGGCCAATCGCGTGCTCGACGAGGGCGTCGATGTTCCGGAGGCCAAGGTGGCGGTCGTCATCGGCGGGCAGGGCTCGACACGCCAAGCTACCCAGCGGCTGGGGCGGGTCCTGCGCCGCTCCGGCAGCAGTCGGGCCACGCTCTACGAAGTGGTCTGCGAGGATACGAAAGAGGTCCACCGCTCCCGCAAGAGGCGGCAAGGCGATGCTTACGAGCGAACAGTCCATCGTCGAGTATAAGGCCGGCCGGGTCGTCCCCGACCGCCTGACGCAGAATACGCATCGGCATTACGTCGAGTACGCCGAGAAAATGCTCGGGGTCTATCGGGACGGCCTGGGCCAGCAGCGCCGCGCCCTGCACAAGCAGGTGGAGGCGATCTTCGCCAACGAGCCGGACTGTCCGGTCCGCCGGATCGAGGCCTTCTGCAAGCTGCTCGACGACGCCAGTGAGTTCCAGACCGACCCGAGCGGCAAGTCCGCCAAGCTGCGGCTGGAGGTCTTCTCCCGGGCCGCGCGTCTCCATCCGCTGGTCCAGGAGCCGGACCGGCTCTTCGAGCATGAGGAGCGTGCGGCCAAAGAAAGGATCGCCGCGGAGCTGGGGATGCCGTGGGATACGATCCAGCAGAGCTTCTATACGGATGTCATCGCCTATCAGCAGCTTGAGAGATTTGCCGGTTACCCCGATGGGACGGCCTTCCTGTCCCGCTACAACGTCGCCCAGCTTCAGGCCTGCCTCTACCGGGCCGAGAGCATGACGGTGACCGCGACGCGCGATCTCAAGACGATCGTCCGTTACGCCAAGTTCGCCAAATTGCTGCACGAGATCACCCGGGTCGTGGGCAGCCTGCCCGCGGATGTCGAGGATGTCCCTCGTGTCGCGGGCATCTTGCCCGCGGGTGTCGAAGGCGTCCCGCCTTCGAATCGAGGGCCGGAGGCCCTCGCGAGGCGCGGGCGGGACGCCCGCGACACCCACGGCCGGGACGGCCGTGCTACTCATGGGCAGGCTGCCCATGCTACGTATCGGATCACGTTCACCGGGCCAGCGTCGGTCCTGCGGGAGACCCGCCGGTATGGGGTGAACTTCGCGCGCTTTCTGCCCGCACTGCTGGCCTGCAGGGGCTGGAGCCTGGAGGCGGTCCTGCGGACACCCTGGCAGACTCCGGCGAAGCTCGTCGTTTCCGACGCGGACCGGTTCAGCAGCCATCTGCCGCCGCCGGAGGAGTTCGATTCGTCGCTGGAGCAGTCGCTGGCCGAGAAGTTCGGCCCGACCCGCGACGGCTGGCAGTTGATTCGCGAAGGCGAGATCCTCCACGACCGCCAGAAGACCTTCATTCCGGACTTCACCTTCCGCCACGAGGACGGCACGGAGGTCCTGCTCGAGATCGTCGGCTTCTGGACGCCGGAGTACCTGGCGCACCGGCGCGAGACGCTCCGCCAGTTTCGCCGGCATCGGATTCTGCTGGCCGTGCCGGAGAGCTCGATCCGGGAAGGAGCCACCATCACGGACAACGTCCTCGTCTACAAGACGACCCTGAAGATCGCCCCTCTGCTGGCAGCCCTGGAAGCCGCCCGCTCCGCCGCCAAACAGGGTTCTGAGGTCTGAGATTTGGGCCTGGTTCCATTTCGTCCATCCTGTGGCAACAGCTTGGGATGGGCTCGGGTGGCACGGACAAACTTGATCGTATAGGGATTTGTTCTTATGGATAACTCCTGGGGTTCTGGAGAGTGTGGGGTTGTGGGTGATTAAGCCCGGAGGGCGAAAGACAATAGCCCAGCGATTCATCGCTGGGTACTCGGGGCAAGAAACAAGACGAGTCCCGTAGGGACGAAAGAACAGCCTCGGCTGGGCACTGGCTTTCTTTCGCCCCTACGGGGCTTGATGTCGTCTTGGACCGTGGTACCCACCGTTGAAACGGTGGGCTATTGTCGGTCGTCCCTACGGGACTGTTGGGAGTCCCCGGCGCAGCCGGGATAAGCTCTTTGTCGGTGGGCTCCCCGTCCAATTCCAGGTAGCGCCCGCGGGGTCTGGCCGGTAGAATAGGGGTGTGAAGACAACGGCGCGGTGGCCGGGTGACGGTCATCGGGAAAATGTCGGCTATACATGGTTCGGTGATACGGCTCTATGAGGTTGAACGATCTCGGTTTCGACGAATGGTTTGAAGCGCGTGCCAGGGAGTTGGGCCTGGAGGGTTGCCGCTTGGCGCGCGTCTCCGCGGTGGATCGCGGGTCCTATCTCATCAGAGATGCCTCGAGAGAAGTCCCGGCGGAACCGGCCGGGAAGCTCACGTACCGGATGGAGAGTCCCGCGGACCTGCCCTGTGTGGGCGATTGGGTGACCGCGCGCCATCACGACCAGGACACCGCCGCGATCGTCCACCGGGTCCTTCCGCGCAAGACGTTCCTGCGGCGCAAGACTCCGGGCAAGAACGTCGATTTCCAGATGATTGCCGCCAACATCGACACCGTGTTCATCGTGCAATCCGGCCGGGTGGACTTCAATCCCAGTCGGTTGGAGCGCTACCTGATCATGGCCGTGGACGGACACGTGGAACCGATGGTCATCCTCACGAAGACGGACTTGATCTCCCCGGAGGAATTGGAGCAGAAGCTGGCGACCGTCCGCTCCCTCACCGAGGCCCCGGTGATGGCCCTCAGCAATGTCACGGGCAGCGGATTGGAGGAGTCTCAACGGACGCTCTCGGCGGGCAAAACCTATTGTCTCCTGGGCTCCTCGGGGGTGGGCAAGACGACTCTTATCAACCGTCTCCTCGGCTGGGAGGCCTTTGCCACCAAGGCCGTCAGCAGCACCGGCGAAGGCGCCCACGCGACCTCACGCCGGCAACTCATCGTCCTGGGTCAGGGCGCCATGCTGATCGATACCCCGGGGATGCGAGAGCTGGGTCTGGTCGGGGCCGACGACGGGGTCAACACGGGTTTCGAGGACATTGTCGCGCTGGCGGCCCAATGTCGCTATGCCGATTGCAGGCACGAACACGAGCCTGGCTGTGCCGTCCGAGCCGCCGTGGAAAAAGGGGAAGTGCCCCAGGATCGTCATGCCAACTATCTCAAACTCAAGAAGGAGTCGCAGTACCACGAGATGTC
>VGYL01000201.1 GCA_016872975.1 Planctomycetota bacterium | reverse complement strand
TTTCCGTCCCACGAGAGAACATCCTTCCGGTCTAATCGGATGGCCTCGTCGAATGCCATCAAGGCTTCCTCATGTCGGCTCATGGCACGCAAGGCTTTACCCTTGGCGCACCACGCAGCACCGAGAGTTGGGTCTAGTTCGATCGTTGTTTCGAACGCAGTCAGTGCCTCCTCATGTCGACAGAGCATGTATAGAGCTTTTCCCTTTTCATACCAGAGAGAGGCACGCTTAGAGTTCAGCCTTATCGCCTCTTCAAAGGCGGCAAGCGCCTCATCATGGCGTTCTACCATGCTCAGGGTTTCTCCCTTCCCCTCCCAGAGAGCAACAGCTCCCGGGATCAGTTGGATGGCCTCGTCATAGGCGGCCAGTGCATCCTCGTATTGCTCCAGTTTGCGCAGCATGCTTCCCTTGCTGATCCATGATGGAGCGAAACCACGCTCCAGTTGGATCGCCCTGTTCCAAGCATCGATTGCCTCGTCATGCTTCCCGAGGTCGCACAGAACACATCCCTTGTTATTCCAGGTACCGGCACTTCGAGGATCAAGTCGGACCGCTTCGATCAAGACCATCAAAGCTTCTTTCAGCCGCCCAAGTTCGCATAATGACACACGTTTGCCGCTCCAGGCATCGGCATCATCGGGCCTGATGCGAATCGCCTCCTCATAGGCCGCTACCGCTTCTTCGTGCCTGCCAAGATCACGTAAGACATTTCCCTTGATGCACCACGTCTCTGATGAACAAGAATCCAAGCGAATAGCTTTCTCACAAGCGGCCAGTCCGTCTTCTCCGCGGCCAACCTGCCCTAAGATAGCCCCCTTCCTTCGCCACGCAACAGAGTCTTCTGGCGACAATTGGATCACTCGCTCGACAGCCGCGAGAGCTTCGGGAAGTCGCCTGAGTTCGTACAAGACAACGGCTTTGCCGCTCCAGTAGGCAGCGCTCGAGGGGTCCAATTGGATTGCCTCATCAAGAGCCGTCAATGCGTCGCCATGGCGACCGAGAGCCTGCAAGACATCTGCCTTGCCGCTCCATGACATGGCGTCGCATGCGTCAATGCCGATCGCTGTCTCGAAGGCCGCTAGAGCCTCTTCCGTTCGTCCTTCCTGGACAAGCAGCATCGCCTTCTGCCGCCAAGTCTCATTGGTGTTTCTTCCGCCATCCATCGTTGTTCTCTCGCCGCCAAGAAAGCTGAGGATGTCGCGCGACTTATCCGCAACACGAGTATCTCAGGGCGATATCAGGATCAGTATGTCCTCAGACACTCCAATCGATCCACCCGATATAGGCTGCCTCACTCGCCTGTGAGGCACGAACCGCTCGGTACATGAGGGCCCCCTGTCATGCCGATCTTCCCTGGGCTCGTGCCCAACCGAGGGATGAGAACACCCAGAAGACATGACAGGACATGCCCGCCTGCGGTATCATACGCATAAGGGACATCAAATGGAATCCATCAGAAAGGGAAAATGGTGGGCGGAGCCCACCCTACCGGCTCGCGCCGCGGCCGTGTCCGGTTTCTTCTTCTCGGCGTCCCTCGGCGGCCTCTGCGGTCCAGGACCGGGAGGCGGCAGGACAGGGTCAGGGTTCAGCTACGGCCTGCGGCCTCCAGCCTTCTTTTCATTCGCACTGCTGCCCTTCAGAATCTTGTGCTCGCGCAAAGATTTCCGGAGGTGACCAGCGTAAGTCGTTAAAGACAAAAGCATTATGTCTCGCGACAAGACGCCAAGAGTAAGGGTGGATTCGTAATGTCTTCTTCGCGATCTTGGCGTCTTGGCGCGAGAACAGGCTTTGGTTGCGGCCACGGGCTGCGCTGGGTGGTTCGCGGCTGAAGAGGCAGTAGGCGGTGGTCAGTAGCCGGTTGTCGATGGAGATCGATGCTCCTGTCTTCATCTTCCCGGGGTCAAGCCTTTGGCCAATTCCTCCATGTACTCGTCGATACTCAGGCCATGGGATCGGGCGAGTTCTTGGAGGGCGGAGAGCGTGGCCCGGTGGCCGGACTCGATGCGGCCGACCTGGCGGGGCGTGAGGCCTTTGATGTCGCTTTGGCGCAGGCCCTTCTCCCGGCGCAGGTTTCGGATGGCGGCGCCGTAGGCTTGATTGAAGGCTTCGGTTTGCTGCCTGGCTTTCAGGCTGGCGGCCTTGTCCACCGCGTACTCGAACTGCTCCCAGCCAAGGTGGAGGTCCCCGCCGGGCCAGTGGAGAAACATGCCTTCTTCGTCTATCTCGAACTCCCGGCGCTGGTTCTCCGGGAGTCTCTGCAGAGCGGGTAACTTCTCCAAGGGCACCCGGAGCTTGCGAAAGCCTTCGCGGGAGGGAGAAGCGACCACGAGCCTTGCCCCTTCCCACCACGCATCGACAATCCGGTTCTCGTCGTCGGCATGGTCCAGGGCGAGCAGGAGCCTCTCCGCGAGTGCGACTTCCTTCTCGCCATCTTCCGCAACAAAGAACACCCGTTCCTCATTGCGCACGTTCAGCCAGGCGACGCGATCCGCCACCGCCCGCGAAGGGAGACTCCCCTGAAAGAGCAGAAACATGGTGTATCGGTCGGCGACTCCCTGGTGCGAACGGAGACGCTTGACCGTCTCGGGCGTCAGCTCGTCCAGCATCCACACCACGAGGACGGGTCGCTCGACTTCCTTCGGCAAATCGGTCCAGGTCTGGAGCGAACCCCAGCCGTGCTTGCCAGGGCGGAGGCCCGACCTGGAAAAGGCCTGCTGGAAGATCGCTTTCGATCTCTCATCTGCAGCGAAGATATCCGGCTTCTGTGTCGTCTCAATCATCGCAACACATTTTCTCTTCCCATTCTCCCAACAACTGGGCCCGGTGCCGTGCGGCCATTTCGCAAAGGGCGTCTCTATCAGCCCTGCTCATCCGCCCTGCATGGCTCCGGACGGATTCGATCATGTCCGATTCCGGCATTTGGAAGAACACCCGGACGTGCCGCTGCCCTATTCTTCGGGCGTGAAAGTGCGGCGGCCGGTGCTCATGCGAATAGAACCAGCAATCCACGCCAGCGATGGTGAAACTGCCCACTTTGCCCAGTACCGCCCACACCTGTTAGTATACGTTCAGATAAGACATTCTGCAAAACATACTTGACAAATATGTCTTGTTCGCCAATTCACCATGGTCGGAGCGGCGCCGGCCTGGGCCTCAAGGCAGACCGCCGACACAAGTACTCGCCGCAGGCGACGGGACTTGCCCCGCCTTCCTGCATGGTACATTGAAAGGCGGGCAAGTGGGGTCTGTCAAGAAGCGGTAACAGGGGACCGGTGGGCGGAGCCCACCCTACCGGCTCACGCCGAGGGCGTGTCCGGCTCCCTGTTCTCGGCGTCCCTCGGCGGCCTGTGCGGTTGAAGATCGGGTGTAGGTTCGCGGTTGAGAATCTGGAAAATCGGCGAAAGGTGCAGCTCTGTGGGACGTGGCTTGGGGGCACGCGGGCTGTGGCCGGGAGTACAGGTTACGAGGCGCGGGCCACCACTTCGGCGTCCCGCGGGCACCATCCGCACACGTGACACCCGGCGTTCATCTGTTCCTGGCATCCTGGCAACTGCGGGTTCTTGTGCCAGAAACGCTGGTAGGCACGTGTCAAAGGGGATGTAACTTGGCGCCTGGCATGTGGCAGTCTGGATCTTTGGGACCAGAACGAAGGGGCGCTGAGACCCCGCCGGGGGCGAGGTTCGCAGTGGCGTTCTTGGGCCGGAAATTCAGACCGCCAACGATCAGACCGCCAACCGGTCTGTGGGAGCATTTGGCGATCTGATAATCGGGGCTGGCGCCCCTGAAAATGTGGTTTTTGTCCGTTTTGGCGCGTTCAGATCGCCATGTATGTGTATTTGGCGGTCTGCACTGGCGCCCGCGAAAATGCGGTCTTGATCGCTGGCCTCTTGGCCTGCTGGCGGTCTGAACTGGCGCTGGCAAGAACGCGGTTCATCGCGTCTGCGAAGCAGTGGGATTTTTAAGTCTTTATTGTACAAGAATTTACAGTGCTGCAGTATTTTTCTTTGCTACGAAACGCTTGACAAGACGTTAATGTACACTATACTAATAGACGTAGTGATATATGCGTCGTTATTCCATCTCTGCCGTGCCCAGAGCTATGGAGAGCGGCAGGTGGTGGCGACGCTCGAAACGACGGTCCCAGGATCGTCCGATAAGGAGAACATCATGGCAAACATCTACAAGGACATTGTCGCAACCGTCGGGGCTACGCCTTTGGTTCGTATCAGCAAGCTGATCCCGAAAGGGACGGTTCTGGCCAAGCTGGAAAGCCGCAATCCCCTGGCCTCGGTCAAGGACCGAATCGGGGTGGCCATGATCGATGCCGCCGAGCGTGACGGCAAGATCAAGCCCGGCGGCATCATCGTCGAGCCGACCAGCGGGAACACCGGGATCGCGCTGGCCTTCGTCTGCGCCGTGCGCGGCTACCGCCTGCTGCTGACCATGCCGGACTCGATGAGCCTGGAACGAAGGAAGGTGCTTCAGGCCCTCGGGGCGGAGCTGATTCTGACGCCGGCGGCCGAAGGGATGAAAGGCGCCATCAAGAAGTCCGTCGAGATTGCCGAGGCCGAGAAGGGGGCTTTCATCCCCCAGCAGTTCGAGAACCCGGCCAACCCGGAAGTCCACCGCCGCACGACCGCCGAGGAGATCTGGAGCGATACTGACGGCAAGGTCGACATCCTCGTCTCCGGCGTCGGCACCGGCGGCACCATTACCGGTGTGGCGGAGGTCATCAAGCGGCGCAAGCCCAGCTTCCGGGCCATTGCGGTCGAGCCGGCGCAGAGTCCGGTGCTGACCCAGGCCCTGGCCGGGCAGGAGCTCAAGCCCGGGCCGCACAAGATCCAGGGAATCGGCGCGGGGTTCGTCCCCAAGGTGCTGAACCTCAAGATCGTGGACGAGGTCATTACCGTGGACCAGGATGAGGCCATCGACTATGCCCGCCGGGCGGCAAAGGAAGAGGGACTGTTCGTCGGCATTTCCAGCGGTGCGGCCCTCCGTGCAGCGAGCGTCGTGGCCGCCCGGCCGGAAAACCGGGCCAAGATCATCGTGGCGATCATCCCCAGCTTCGGCGAGCGGTACCTCTCGTCGGTGCTGTTTTCCCATATTGTCGCCTGAGAAGGTGCAACGCAAGGGGCATAGTGTGAAGATCAAAGTCAACGGCGTACCGCAGGAGATCGAACGGCAGTTGAGCATTGCCGATCTGCTGGCCCACAACAAAGTTGAGATGCCGGACATGGTGAGCGTGCAACTCAACGGCGCGTTCGCCCAGCGCGACCGTTTCGCGGCCACGGTGCTCCAAGAAGGCGACGAGGTCGATTTCCTGTATTTCATGGGCGGCGGAGAGTGACCGATGCAGGGCTTCACGACGAAGGCGATCCACGTCCCTTTTCTCAAGCAGGATCCGCACGGCTCCCTGCACATGCCGGTCTATGAGTCGGTCTCGTTCGAGTTCGAGACCGCCGAAGAGATCGAGGCGGCCTTCCTCGGCCGGCGGCCGCGCCACGTGTACACGCGGAGCACGAATCCCACGGTCGAGCACCTGGAGCAGAAGATCAAGCATGTCACCGGCGCGTTCGCGGTGGCGGCGGTCTCCTCCGGCATGGCGGCAATCGCCAACACGATCCTGGGGATCGCCCAGCAGGGCGACAACCTCGTCACGACGAAATCCCTCTTCGGCAACACCTACTCCCTGCTGGAGCGTACGCTTGGGCCCTGGGGTCTTGAAGCCCGCTACGCGGACTTCACCCGCCCGGAGACGATCGAAGCGCAGATCGATGGCAATACGCGGGCCCTGTTCTTCGAGACGATCACCAACCCGCAGCTTGAGGTCGCGGACATCCCGGCGCTGGGCGCCATTGCCCGCCGGCACAAGATTCTGCTGATCGCCGATACGACGCTGACGCCCCTGTACTTCTTCAACAGTCGGGACTATGGCGTCGATCTCGAGGTGCTCTCCGGCACGAAGTACCTTTCCGGCGGCGCCACTACGGTCGGCGGCCTCATCCTCGACAACGGCACCTACGACTGGACGCAGAACCCGAAGCTGGAAAACGACGCGCGACAGTTCGGGCCCTTCGCCCTGGTGACGAAACTGAAGCGCGAAGTGTACCGCAACCTGGGCGCGTGCCTGTCGCCGCACAATGCATACCTGCAGAGTCTCGGGCTGGAGACCCTGGCGTTGCGCGCGGACCGGTCCTGCTCCAATACGAAAGCATTGGCCGAGTTCCTGAGCCAACATCCCCGGGTGAAGGAAGTGAACTACCCGGGCTTGGAGAGCTCGCCGTACCATGAGATCGCCACCCGCCTCTTCGGCGTGCGGTGCGGTGCTCTGCTGACGTTCGAGCTCGCGTCCAAGGCGGAGTGCTTCGCCTTCCTCAACAAGCTGAAGCTGTTGCGGCGGGCGACCAACCTCAACGACAACAAGACCCTGGCCCTGCACCCGGCCTCGACCATCTTCTGTGAATATCCGGCGGACCTCAGACAGGCGATGGGGGTCCCCGAAACGCTGATCCGATTGTCCGTCGGCATCGAGGACGTGGACGATCTGATCGCCGACCTCACGCAGGCCCTGGAGGACTGATGGCGCTTTCCGACGAACAACTCGAACGCTTCAGCCGGCACATCCTTCTCAAAGACGTCGGCATCGAAGGGCAGGAGAGAATCCTGCAAGGAAGAGTCCTGATCGTGGGGGCGGGCGGACTCGGCGCGCCGGCCGCACTGTACCTGGCCGCCGCGGGCGTCGGCACCATCGGGATCGTGGATGGCGACGTGGTCGATCGGACCAATTTGCAGCGCCAGGTGATCCATTTCACGCCCGATATCGGCCAGCCGAAAGTGGCCTCGGCCCGGGAGAAGATGCTCCAGATCAACCCCGACATCACGGTCCGGACCTACCAGGAGCGGGTCTTTGCCCACAATATTCTGGACATCATCCGCGCGTACGATTTCGTCCTCGACGGGACCGACAACTTTCCCGCGAAGTTCCTGATCAACGATGCCTGCGTGCTGGCGCAGAAGGCCTTTTCGCATGGCGGCATTCTGCGCTTCGACGGACAGACCATGACCTACGTGCCGGGCCGTGCCTGCTATCGCTGCGTCTTTCGCGAGCCGCCGCCGAAGAACGCGGTGCCGACCTGCGCGCAGGCCGGGGTCTTGGGCGCCGTGGCCGGCATGCTGGGGACGATCCAGGCCGCGGAAGCTCTGAAGTACCTGCTCGGCAAAGGACAACTTCTGACCGACCGGCTGCTCGTTTTCAACGCCCTGGCCATGGAGTTCCGGACCGTGCGTTTCCAACGCAATCCCGCCTGCCCCATCTGCGGCGTGCGTCCGACGATCAGGGAATTGCAGGACTACGAACAGGGCACGTGTGACCTGAGAAGACCACGATGAAGATACCGAAGGACATTGTCGAGAGCATCTTTGCCCAAGGCCACCGAGAGGCGCCGAACGAGGCGTGCGGGTATCTCCTCGGGACGGCCGGTGCGGTGAAGAAGGCCCTGCCCATGACGAACGCCGACGGCAGCCCGGACCATTTTTCGCTCGATCCCCGGGAGCAGTTCGCGGCCTTGCGGCAGGCCCGCGCCGCGGGGCTGGAGATCCTGGCCGTGTACCATACGCATCCCGCGACAGGGGCCCGGCCCTCCGCGGAAGACCTCCGGCTCGCCTACGATCCGGCCATCATCTACGTCATCGCATCCCTGGTCCCCGGCCGCCTGGACGTGAAGGCCTTCCGCATCCGCCAGGGGACTGTCACGGACGAAACGCTGGTGGTCGAGGAGACGGCCGTGCCGGCATATCGGATTCCGGAGAACTACCGCCAGGAAATCGACGAGTTGGAAGAGCTGGTCGCGCAGTTTCGCGCCGGCGCCATCACCGCGGCCGAGCTCAAGGCCCGCCGTGTCCCGTTCGGAGTCTACGAGCAGCGGACCCCGGGCCGGTACATGATCCGGATTCGCTGCGCCGCCGGGATCCTCACGCCGAGGCAACTGCGCCGCGTCGCGGATCTGGCCGGACAGTTCGCGTCCGGACGGCTCCATGTCACAACCCGGCAGGAAATCCAGATGCACGATGTGCCGCTCGAGAACCTGGTCCCGGCGATTCGGGAGCTGGCCGCGGTCGGTCTGGCCACCCGGGGCGGGGGCGGCAACACGGTCCGCAACGTCATTGCCTCCGGGGATTCCGGCATCGCCCCGGACGAGGTCTTCGATGTCACAGGCCACGCGGTCGAGCTGACCTCGCGGCTGATCGCGCTGGGCGATTCCTGGCTCCTGCCGCGAAAATTCAAGATCGCCTTTTCCAACTCCGGCGCCGACACCGCCTTTGCCACCGCCCACGACGTCGGGTTCGTTGCGGTCGAGAACGCGGGCCGGCGGGGCTTCCGCGTCTTCGTCGCGGGCGGGATGGGAAGGAGCCCCCAGGCCGGACAATTGCTGCACGAGTTCATCCCGGAGGATGAGGTGTTTCTCGTGGCGGAGGCGGCCAAACGCCTGTTCTCGAAGTTCGGCAACCGCCGGAACAAGCACACCGCCCGGCTGCGGTTTCTCTGGAACAGCCTGGGACGCGAGCGTTTTCTCGCGGAGTACCAGCGCCAGCGGGCGATTCTGGAGGCCCAGCGGCCCGCTCCCTTTGTGCCGCCGGCCTGGTCGGACACGGCCGGGACGCCGTCCGGGCTTGCGGCGGTAGAGGACAATTCCCCCGAATTCGATCTCTGGAAGAAGCGGTACGTCACGGCGCAGCGCCAACGCGGCCTGTCCTCCATCCTCGTGCCATTGGCGCTCGGCGACATTTCCTCCGAGACAGCGATCCTCCTGGCCGATTTCCTGGCGCCGTTCGGCGACAATACCCTGCGCTGCACGGCCGACCAGAACTTCGCCCTGCGCAACATTCCGGATGCCTATCTGGGAAACATCTTCGCCCTGGTGCGCCGGGTCTCGCCCGCGTGGGATTGCCCCCGGCTGCTGGCGCGCGCCGTCGCCTGCGCCGGGGCCAGCACCTGCCAGCTCGGGATCTGCCTGTCGCGCGGGGCGCTGGACGCGACCCTCGCGCGGCTGAAGGCCTCGGACCTTCCGCTCGACGCGCTGGGCGATTTTCGTCTGCACTTCTCCGGCTGCCTCAATTCCTGCGGCCGGCACGGGTTGGCCCATCTGGGGTTCTTCGGCAAGGCCGGGCGCCGCAACGGCCACGGCTTTCCGGCCTACACCATCGTGGCCGGCGCGAAGATCGATGCGACCGAGGGCTCCGTCCTGGCCCACAAGGTCGGTGAAGTCAGCGCGAAGGATGTCCCGATTCTTGTCGAGACATTTCTCCGACATTATGCGGCCCGCCGGACCTCGTTTGCCTCCTTCCAGGACTATCTCGCAAGAGAAGGCCAGGAGCGGATCCGGACCCTGTGCGAGCGATACGGCCGCATTCCCTCTTTCGAAGAGGATGACAGCTACTACCGCGACT